>DATBXI010000135.1:0-4953 GCA_036514355.1 Desulfuromonadaceae bacterium | reverse complement strand
CTTGCGACAACCGATGCCGGAAGGTCTTCCCGCCATGCCACCCGCACGTCGATGCCCTTATTGATCTGATTCAACACCACGAGCTTGGCTTCGGGGTAGGACAGTTCTCCCCGGCTGGCAACGAAGATACGCGTGATGCCGACACCGCGGTCATGGGCATGGAGGTTGGCCTGAAGGAGGTTGGCCAGGATATCGCGCTTTTCCCAGTCCACTGAAATGGGATCCACCGAATTGATGTGCAGGCGCGCATGATCCGAACGCTTTGCCCCTTCAAGATAGAATTCGCTTTCATCAAGGGGGATGCTCCCCTGCTGGAGCAGCCGAATGGTCCGCATCGTCTGGGCGCACAGGTCGCGGGCCTTGGCCTGACATTCGGGATCTTCGACAGCCGACAGGGCAAAGGTGAGCTCGTGGGCCATCTGATAGCGCTTATCCAGGTGTTCCCGCGCTTTTTCGATATCCCCATGCAGCAACATGGTGGCCAATGATATGAGAAGGCCGATGCCGAAGACGCCGTACGCAAGCTGCTCGAAATTGAGAACCTCATGAAAGAAGACCGCAAGCCCGGAACTGGCTATGAATTCGATCAACGCCTCCATGCCTTTGAATTTGCGCATCGCCACATCCTTTCATCGTGTGTTCAGCTTTCGCCTCGCCGGTGCAGGGAATCCAGTACCTCATGCGTGAGTTGCGTCAGCTGGACGGCTTCGTCGGATATTTTTTTGGCAAAGGCTTCACACTGCTGATTGTCCATGCGGCACAATACGTCATGAAGCAGTTGTGCCTGCGTGCTGATCGTCGCCAGGGGGATGAGCAGGCGGGTGGAAACGGTGGAGCTGAACCGCTCCAGATTCCCGATGGCGCTCTCCAGTTCAGCGCCCTGTTCCGCCATGGTCCGCCGGGCAATGAGCAGCTCGTTCTGCAATTCCACGATGCGTTTCGCCGCGTCGAGGCGTACCCTCAATTCGTTGGTTTTGAGCGGCTTGAGGATGAAGTCGTCTGCCCCGGCTTCCATGCCGGCGGCTATGTCTTCCTCCCGTGCCTGATAGGTGAGAAGGATGAGATAGGCAAAAGGCTCATGCCGCTCTTTTCTGACCCTGCGGCAGATATCCACCCCTTCGATTCCCGGCATCTTCCAGTCAAGGATGGCGATCTGCGGTGAATCCGCCTGTTGCATGACCTGCCACGCCTCGTTGCCATCCCTCGCGGCAACGGGATCGTATCCCCATTTGACCAGGATATCTTCCAGAAGATGGCGGAATGCCGGATCGTCATCGGCTATCAGGACTCGCATGGCTCGTACCCTCCGGCGCGCAGGATTGTTTTTCAGCACAGTTCGGCAACGCACCGTTCAATTGCCGCAATCAGCTTCCTGAATTCCACCGGCTTCACTATGAAGGCCGAGCAGCCGATTTTCTTGAATTTCTCGAAGAACACCTTTTCGTTGTAGGCGGTCAGCACGATGAACTTTGTGTCGGGCTTTATGAATTTGATCTCTTCCGCCATCTCCATGCCGTTCATTACCGGCATGTTTACATCGGTGACAACGACGTCGGGTGTGTGCTTCCTGAAGACATCGATGCCTGAGCGGCCGTCCTGGGCGGTGTAGACGGTGAAGTCGGGCAATTTGATCTTGATCATGATGCACAGCGCATCGAGTGCCGTCCTGTCATCCTCCACCACCAGAACCGAAAATGCCGATTTCGACTGCTGCACTGTTTCCATCTCAGACCTCGTGTCTGAATTCCGCTCTGCCGTCAACATTAGCTGGATGACACTTTACGGAATAACCATTCCGTGCGTTGGGACGCCATGCGCTTCTACTCCCCCATTAGCCGGCAGGGTGAAGAAAAACGTCGCCCCCTTTTCCAGCTCCCCCTCGGCCCATATCCGCCCGCCATGGCGCCGGATGATCCGTTCCACCGTGGCCAGGCCGATGCCGAAGCCTCGATACTCTTCGACGCCGGCGAGACGCTGGAAGGGTGTGAAGATCTTGCCCGCATCCGCCATGTCGAAGCCTGCGCCGTTGTCCCGGACGAAACAGGCGGATTGGCCCTCGACTTCCATGACGCCGAACTCGATCTTCGCCTCCTCCCGCATAGCGGTGTACTTCCAGGCATTGCCGATGAGGTTGGCCAGGACCACCCGGAGCAGATTCGCATCGCCGTGGATGTGTACCCCTCCGGTGATCTGGAGTTCGACTCGGCGCCCCGGCTCGGCCTGCTTCAGTTCCTCAGCCACGTCCCGTGCCATGGCGCTGAGATCCACCCGTTCCCTGCGCAGTTCTACACGGGCCATGCGGGAGAAGTTGAGCAGGGCCTCGATGAGCCGGTTCATGCGCAGGGTGCCCTCGTAGGTCTCCCGGAGATACTCCCGGCACTGCTCGTCGAGCTTCTCGCCGCACAACGCCCCGATGACCTGGCAGTAGCTGCCGACGATGTTGAGCGGCTGGCGCAGGTCGTGGGCAACCGTGTAGTTGAACGTCTCCAGCTCCCGGTTGGCCTCCTCCAGCTCGGCGGCCCGCGTTGCCAGATCGGCGTTCAGCCGCTCGATCTCCGCTCCCGCCCGGACACGCTCGGTGATGTCGAAAGCCACGCCGGCAACATATGCCGCCTGACCGCCGGCGCCAGGAACAGGGAACTTGCTGACGATGTGATGGTGTTCGATCCCGTTGGTCTGGCGCAAGATCTCGGTCGTTCGCCGGCTCCCCTCTTGGGCCAGCACCTGTTCATCATTCTTACGAAACTGGCTGGCTGTTTCCGGCGGCAGGAATTCTCCGTCACTCTTGCCTAAAAATTCTGAAACAGGTATGGCGAAAATACGCTCTGCTTCCTCGTTGGCATACACGTACCGGCCGTGCAGATCCTTCATCCAGGCTGCTGCGGGGAGGTTACGCATGAAAGCGGCAAAGCGCTGTTCGCTTTGCCGCAGCTCGGCGTTGGCCCACGTACGCTCTTCCAACACTACATACAGTTGCTTCTCCACGCGGCCGCGGCGGGCGATCTCCCTCATGAGGATCGTGAAAACGGCTCCCAGAAGGGCGACTGCCAGGAAAGCCCCTGCCAGAAGGGTATGATTCACCTTCGTGGTTTTCATTGCCAGCAGTGCGGATCGCTCATGCAGGAGGTCCATCTCCACCGCTATGGCCTCGGCAACCCGGGAGCGGACTTGGTTCATGAGTTTCTTGCCTCGGCCGGTCAGGATCATCGCCCGCGCAGCCTGAAATCCCTTGCTTTTCCGGCGTTCGATGTTTGCCCGGAACACCGCGAGCCTCTCCCTGACAACCGCTTCGATCTCTGTCAGCCGCTCTTGTTGCGCAGGGTTGTCCGCCATCAGCTCCTTCAGGGCGGCCAGGTCCTTGTCGATCTCGCCGAGGGCCGCTATGTACGGTTCAAGGTAGCGCTGGTCACCCGTGATGAGGAAACCCCGCTGGCCCGTCTCTGCATCCGAAAGGTCCGTGAGGACTTCCTGCAGCTTTTCGATCACTTGGTAGGTATGGGTCACCCACTCGGAGGCTTCCCGTACGTTCGCAAGGTTCCGGTAGCCGAGCCACGCCGTGAGAACGAGAAGCGTCATAGCCGCCAGAAATGCCATGCCGGTAAAGAGGTTTGTCCTTTTGCCGTAAGGCGCTGCGGTCTGCGTCTCCCCTTGTCCCGGCATCTCCATTGGCGAGATATTCATGAACTCACCGCCGGATGGTTCAGAGCTCTCCGGGCTCGACGGTTCCTTGGCAGGTTGGCTTTTATCGGCACGTTTCCGTTCCAAAAACGACTCCTCATGTTCGTGATGACCTTGGGGTTCGCTATCCGATGAGCCCTCTGATCATCTCAAGCAATTTCTTGAAATCTACCGGCTTGGAGATGTAGGCATCCATACCCGCGGCCAAGCATTGCTCTTCATCCTGTTTGAGAGCATAGGCCGTAACGGCAACGATGGGTGTATGCCCGCCACGCCTCTCCTCCATCTCCCGGATGGCGCGGGTCGCCTCGAAACCGTCCATGCGTGGCATCTGCACATCCATGAGCACCAGGTCGTAATTCCCTTGTTCCCACATCTCGACCCCTTTCAGGCCGTCTTCAGCGACGGCAACTGCGAAATCTGCCCGCTGAAGCATCACGGTGAAGGCCTTACTGATAACGGTGTCGTCATCAACCACAAGAATTCGCATCATGTTTCACCTGCCGACCGATCTGTCGTTTCGGGATACGGTGCTGCCCCTGTCTCCCCAAAGGGAACGGTACAGGTGAAAACGCACCCCTCCCCCTCTTTGCAGTCGAAACGTATGGTCCCTCCCATCCGTTTCACGATCTCCCTGCTGATCACCAGCCCGAGACCCGTACCGCCATATTTTCGGGTATGGGATTCGTCCACCTGGCTGAAGGCGCGGAACACCAGGTGCCACTTGTCCGCGGGAATGCCGATGCCGGTGTCCGTCACGGTGAAGGTAAACTCCCGTCTGCCCGAAGCCGTGGCATCTCCTTTCGTCACCGCTACCTCCACCTTCCCGCGCTCGGTGAACTTGACGGCGTTCCCCACCAGATTGGTGAGGACCTGTCGCAGCCGCAGACAGTCCCCGACCACTCGCTCCGGAAGATCCCCCGCCATTGAGAAAATGAGGCTGAGACCCTTGCGCCGCAGCTCGGAGTTGAAAATGCGTATCGCGCCTTCCACGCACTCGCGCAGGACAAACGGTTCCTCTTCCAGAGAGAACTTTCCCGACTCGACCTTCGTCATTTCGAGGATGTCGTTGAGTATGCGGACCAGGGATTCGGCCGACCGGTGGGCGGTTGCGATGAAATCCCGCTGTTCCTCGTCGAGGGGGCCGCCAAGAGCGATCTCGAGCATGCCGAGGACGCCGGCCATGGGGGTGCGCAACTCGTGGCTCATGTTGGCAAGGAACTGGCTCTTGGCTTTGTTGGCCGCCTCGGAAGCCTCCTTCGACTGGCGCAGCGA
>DATBXI010000134.1:0-2266 GCA_036514355.1 Desulfuromonadaceae bacterium | reverse complement strand
GGCGGCCCATGGTGGAGTGAAGCGCCTCCAGTGACATGCGTCTCCCCGACAGCCCAGCCATGGCGCTGAGGGCCTTGTCGGTGTATTTCTTGGTGGCGGCATGCCCCACGGCGTACATGCAGAGCACATTGGCCAGGGGGCCCACCTGGGCCTGCCTGCCGTAGAACGTGGGCGCCTTCACCCACGAGTATTTGCCGTTCTCCTGAAAATCCGTGTACTGCGGCTGCGTCTCCTCCTCCCAGGGGGTGCGGGTCCAGTCGCCGGCATACCAGGAGTGCGTGACGGTCTCCTGCACACCTTTCGGGAAATAGTCCTCCTGGTAATTCCTGAGCGGCCGGAAGCGGCTCATGTCCCCATCGGGGATATACCCGCCGGCGTGGGCGTACTGGGTTCCCTTGGCGTCCAGCGGAAACTCCGGAACGGAGAGATAGTTGGTCACGCCGGCCCCGTATGCGGTCCAGTCCCCATAAGAGGCAGCAATGGCGCACACATCCGCGAAATAGACATTGTTCACAAAGTCGCCCAGTTCATCGATCAGGGTCTTTATGTAGTACAGCCGTTCCATGCCCAGGGCCGAGGGGCTGTCCGTATTGATGGCATTTGCCACGCCCCCTACGGCCAGGTTTTGGATATGGGGGGTTTTGCCCCCCAGGATGGAGATGATCATGCTCGCCTTGCGCTGGATATCCAGGGCCTGCAGATAATGGGCAACAGCCAGGAGGTTTGCCTCGGGAGTCAGCTTCATGGCCGGGTGTCCCCAATACCCGTTGGCGAAGATGCCCAGCTGGTTGGTGCCCACAAAGCCCTTCAGCCGCGCCTGCACGGCCTGAAACTCCTGCGTGCTGTTCAGATGCCAGGTGGACATGCCCTGGGCCAGCACGGCCGTCTTCTTCGGGTCCGCCTTCAGGGCCGACGTGACATCCACCCAATCCAGGGCAGAGAGATGGTAAAAATGCACGATATGGTCCTGAATGGCGTGGGCCGCGGCCATGATGTTCCGGATATGGTGCGCATTGATCGGGATCTCCAGGTTGAGCGCATTCTCCACGGCCCTTACCGAAGCCAGCGCATGAACGGTCGTGCACACCCCGCAAATCCTCTGGGTGTACAGCCAGGCCTCCCGCGGGTCCTTGTCCTTCAGGATCAGTTCCATGCCGCGCCACATCTGGCCCGACACCCATGCCTTGGTCACATGGCCGTTATCCACTTCACAATCCACCCGCAGGTGCCCCTCGATCCTCGTGACCGGATCTATGCTGATTCGCTTGGCCATGACATCCTCCGTATGCTTCGGCAGTGTGGCAATTCAGGTACGCTCTAAATCCTGTTCAATGATGCCCCTCGGGAAACAGGGGCAGGTATTTGGCGCAGAGCTTGAACCCCAGGATGGCAAAGGCGATCATCCCCACGGTCAGCGTCCATTCCATCAGGGACGGGAAATAGTCCCCCCCCAAGCGGGTCGCATACTCGGAGACCCCGAAGATCCCCACATTCATGCGGTTCATCAGCACCCCGAGGATCACCAGGATATCCACTGCAAAGATGCGTTCCAGGTTGGTCCTCACGGAGCGGAAGGAGAGCATGACGAGCGGCAGGATCACCCCAACGATCATCTCGATCAGGTACAGGTTAGCGGTGAAGCTCCCGTTCAGCGCCGCCCCCACGCCCGGACCGGTCACCAGGTGCCAGACCTTCAGGACCAGGTACAGGGAACCGATGATCATCACCCCCCGCGCCAGCCCTTCCACCACATCCCGCGGGACCTTGTGCCGGAACACCTTGCCGGTGAGCAGGGTCTCGAAGCTGACGATGGCCAGCCCCAGCATGACCGCCGATATGAGGAAGTGGTAGGGGAGAAATTTGTTGTACCAGAGGGGCGAGAGCTTTTCCGGAACGATCAGGTAGTTCGCCCCTAGGGACGACTGGTGGAGCAGCGACAACGCCACGCCGAACATCACGGCACCCACCATGATGCGCTTGACGAAACTCAGGGCGCGCTGCCAGCCGAGCTTCTCGAACACCATGGGGCTCGATTCCGTGGCCAGGGTAGTGAGGTAAAGCACCAAGTGCAGGGCCACGATGAACATGATTGAGTTGATCTGCCACATCACCAGGGGGTGCCAGATGACAAAGGAGCGCCCCACGTCCAGGGTTATGGAGATGGCAGCCAGCAGGTAGCCGAAAAAGGCGTTGAGGATCGAGGCCCGGGCGATGCAGTGGTACTTTTTCCAGTTCAGGATATAGACGGCACCAGCGATCAGGAACG
>DATBXI010000133.1:0-2547 GCA_036514355.1 Desulfuromonadaceae bacterium | reverse complement strand
CCGGCCAGCATGATGGCCGACTTGACCTGGGCGCTGGACACGGGGGACTCGTAGCCGATGGCGTTCAGGGCACCGCCGCTGATGGCCAGTGGGGCCAGGCTCCCCTGGTTGCGTCCCTGGATGCGGGCGCCCATGCGGGCCAGTGGTTCCACCACGCGCTTCATGGGGCGCTTGCGCAGGTACTGATCGCCGGTCAGCACCGAAAAAAACGATTGGCCGGCCAGAAGCCCGGTCATGAGCCGGATGGTGGTGCCGGAATTGCCGCAGTCGATCACATCCGTCGGCTCCAGGAGGCCGTGCAGTCCCCGGCCGTGGATGGCGATGGTGGTACCGTCATCCACGATCCCTACCCCCATGGCGCGGAAGGCCTTCATGGTTGCCATGTTGTCCTCCCCCCGCAGGAACCCCCGGACACGGGTCACGCCGTTGGCAATGGCCCCCATCATGATGGAGCGGTGGGAAATGGACTTGTCGCCCGGCACGCTGATCTCCCCCTTGACGGAGGCTGCCGGTCGTATGGTGATGGAATTCACGTTGGACCCCACTATGAAAGGCAATCAATTTTTGCCACGGAGACGCAGAGGCACGGAGAAAAATTTTTACAGGGATACACAGGATGAACGGGATAGAACCTGAACCATCTTTTTGAAGTGACTCACAATATCCTGTTTATTCTGTTCATCCTTGTAAATCAGTCTTTTGGTTTTGGTTTTCTCCGTGTCTCTGTGTCTCTGTGGCAGAAGTTTAATTCGTCACAAAATCCCGTCGCGGAACTGCTTGGCGATGGTGAAAAACTCACTCAACCCCGCCCCGTCGCCCGCTGCGATGCGTCGCCGCAGTTCGGCCAGGCTGGCGGAGAACCCGTCGATGCTCTTCAGGAGCGGCTCCCGGTTCATCAGGGCGATGTCCCGCCACATGGCCGGGTCGGACGAGGCGATGCGGGTGAAGTCGCGGAAGCCGCCGGCAGTGTAGGAGAGGACGTTCTCCCCTTCCACGTCCGCCGTGCCCACGGCGTGCACCAGGGCATAGGCCACGGCATGGGGGAGGTGCGAGATTTCGGCAAATATCCGGTCGTGATGCCCCGGCTCCATGGAGCAGACAACAGCCCCGGTCAGACGCCAGAAGCTGGCGACCAGCTCCAGGGCAGCGCTGTCGGTGCGCTCCGTGGGGGTCAGGATGCAGCGCTTGCCCCGGTAAAGAGTGGCGAACGATGCGGCCGCTCCCGAGTGCTCGGTGCCGGCGATGGGGTGACCGCCGACGAAGTGGCACCCTGCCGGCATGAGCGCTTCGCACTCCCGAACGATCGCCGTCTTCACACTGCCGCCATCGGTGACGATGCAGCCGGGGGCCAGGGCCGGTGCGATCTCGGCCACCACGCCGGGGATGGCGCACACCGGCACGGAGACGAACACCACGTCGGCGCCCCGCACCCCGCTGACGGCGTCCTGGGTGATCTCGTCGCATATCCCGAGGGAACGCGCATCTTCCAGGTTCGGCAGCGACCTGCCGATGCCAACCACGCTCTTCACGGCACCCGCCTCGCGCAGGGCACGGGCCAGGGAGCCGCCGATCAGCCCCACGCCGATGATGGCCAGACGTTCTATCATCACGGTCACCCCCTCCGTCCCTACATGGACCGCGGGAACGACCCGAGGATCTTCAGGAACTGGCAGCACTCCCGGAGTTCCCCCAGGGCGTCCGCCACTTCGGGATCGGCGCAATGGCCGGACAGGTCCAGGAAGAAGATGTATTCCCAGGCCTTCTTCTTGTAGGGGCGCGACTCGATCTTGGACAGGTTGATGCCCCGCTTGGCGAACGGTTCCAGCATGCGGCAGAGGATGCCCGGCTCGTCCTTGACCGAGAAGAGGATGGAGGTCTTGTCGTTGCCCGAGCGCTCACACCCCTTGCGGCTGATCACCAGGAAGCGGGTGAAGTTGTTGACCTGGTCCTCGATGCGGCTGCGCACCACTTTGAGGTCATAGAGCGCTGCGGCCAGTTCGCTGGCAATGGCGGCGGCGGTGTAGTCGTCGCTGACGATCTGGGCCGCCACGGCAGTGGAGGCCACGTCCACCAGCGGCACCCCCGGCAGGTTGTCGTCCAGCCACTGGCGGCACTGGGCAATGGGCTGGGGATGGGAATAGACCTTCTTGATGTCCTCGATCCTGCCGGTGCGGGACAGCAGGTCGTGGTGCACCTCCAGCAGGATCTCGGCGGTGATCTTGAGGTTGCTCTCCACGAACATGTCCAGGGTGTGGGAGACCACCCCCTCGGTGGAGTTCTCCACCGGCACCACGCCGTAGAGCGCCTTCCCCTTCTCCACTTCCTCGAACACCGCGGGTATGGACTTGAGCGGCACCAACTCGGCCGACAGGCCGAACTGCTGCATGGTGGCCAGGTGGCTGAAGGTCGCCTTGGGCCCCAGGAAGGCCACTTTCATGGGGGATTCCAGGGCCAGGCATGCCGAGATCACCTCGCGGTAGATGCTCCGCAGGGCATCGTTGGGGAACGGGCCGGGATTCTGGCCCTGGAGGCGTTCGTAGATCTGGC
>DATBXI010000132.1:0-6531 GCA_036514355.1 Desulfuromonadaceae bacterium | reverse complement strand
CCTGAAGAACAGGATCTGGCACGGGGGGGCGGACACGCCGTTGGCGCTCCCTTCCTGCCCGGATGGCGATACCTGCACTGAAATGCCGCACGAGCCCCATGCGCTTTACGAGGCGATCCGGGCGGACCTCCCCGGCACCTCCCTCGGCTACCTGTGCGATGTGGGGTGGACAGCGGAGAACATCGCCGTATTGGAGATATTCCTGGCGGACGTAACCCTGCTCTGCTGCGATTGCACCTTTCTGGCGGCGGACGTGGCAAAGGCCCGCATATCCTACCACCTGTGCACAACCGACGTAAACGAACTGGCCAGGCGTCTTTCCCCCCGCTACCTGCTGCCGATGCACCTCTCCAAGAGCTATCTCCGCCGCACCGCCGATCTCTACGGGGAGCTCCATCCACCCGGGGAAACCACCCTTCTGCCGTTGCCCGACCATATTGTGCCGCCACCGCTCACGGCCGAAGACGTCCATGCCTGGCTGCAGCCGCCGGCATAGCCTGCGTGTGGCCTTATGCATGCTCCGCTCTTTACAAACCATAATTGTGCGGTAGAATTTTGAACGTCACGAAAGGAGGTGAGCCCATGGCACGGTCGAAACAGGAATTCAGCGGCAGCGACCCCAAATTCGATGAATGCCGCACCGAGCATCTGGCGGGTAATTTCTCGCGATGCCTGACAAAGAAACCGAAATGCACGTATGCCTACTCCGCAGCCCCCTCGTGCACCTACTGCCTGCATCGGAGCAATCGAAAATTTGAGCGCAGAACCTTTACCGGCTTCTCCTCCGACATTCTCGCTCAGCGCGCATGAAACAGGGGTTGCCGCAACGCCGGCGACAGGAAGAACAGGAGGGGCATATGCCGATACCCATTCAAAATTTTTCCGGAACCGAGCCCAACGTGAAGGAATGCCGAACCGAGTACATTGTACATGACTTTTCCCGGTGCCTGTCCAACAACTCCGCGTGCAAGTACGCCATCCCCGCCGGTTACACCAGCACCTACTGCCTCCATCCCGATCACGGTACATTCCGGGGTCCGGTCGCGCAGGACACCCATCAGGACCATATGTCTGCAGGCCACCTCCGATCAAGCCGGCGCCCCGCCATCCCTCCTGTTTTTTGGGGCGGAACCCGTCTCACTCCCATCTCCGTCGGCGGTGCGGCAAAAACAAACCCGCATCCGTAACGCCACGGACCTGCCGGATAGGTGGACCGTCCCGTACTCAGCGTAGCCGTTGCCGTGGGCCCTCAGTCTTCACCATCATCAACCGCGTAATCATACCGCACAACGACACCATTCTCGTCGAAAACGATGGTCAATAGCTCGGATTCAATTGTGTCAAACAGTTTCATCTGGTGGGGGGAATACCACCACACCTCTCGTGGTGTATGAACGACCCGCATGTCCGTTCCGGACGTCATTTTCATGCCGGGCGCTTTCAATTTTCTTTGCGGTGCCCCAAAGGCTTCCAGGACCTCTTGTTGCGTAGTCTTGCCGTTGACAAGCACCAGCCCCACCTTTTCCGCCGTAAACGTATGGGCGCAGCCGGATACTGTCACGATCATCAGCAGCAACAGAGGAACAAATGCGTTCATAACCACATTCCCTTCGATCCCCGAGGGTTTGGCGCTTCACGTCAGGGGACACTCCACCTATCGTGAAACCGCACAACCGACCATGGCAGTGCAATGAAGGCGCAAGGCCAACAACGGGCGCGGTGAACCAGGCGTTATTGCCCGTGTCCCCCTACTACTAGGGGGGCGGCGTTAAAAAGGCTGCATACTCGAAATCCCGGCGTTGCTTGTGCATGCAAATGGTTCTCGTGGGGCCGGCGGCAAGGGCATGCTCACACAAGGAATTGTTGGCCAGGCATCTGGACAGATTATTGGCAATACGCTCCGTTCGACATTCGATCAGGTCAGGCTCTTGTCCGGTCACATCCTGCAAGGGTTTCTTCATGCGAACATCCTCCCTTTAGTGGCGTTTGAACATGAACGTGTCTGCCCATATGGTTGTTCCATAGTCTGCCCCTCACGGATAGAGCCCTATCACATCGAGCGGTTCGATCAGCCCTGCCCGCGCCCCGGCCCGGACTGGTCCCCGCACGACTCGTGCACCGTGTGGCGATGTTGCCATTCCTTTCTCATGGGATGCGCGCAAAAGGTACCGGCACATCCCATCGAGATGCCGTAATTGCAGTTGATCTGGTTTCTCAGGCATTGGTAGATATCACGCTGGATCTGATCGGTGCAGCATTCCGCAACAACGGGGTCGCCTCTTGTCTGAAAAGTACGGGCAGACATGGCCATCTCTCCTCTTGCCGCTCATCCGTTCCCTGTCACGTCTTCTTTCCGGACGTTTTCGAGAGAGAGCCGTAGGGCAGGTCCATCCTGTTCCTGGGATGCAGGCAGAAGATGACATTGTCGCCGGCAGGAGTCGCGTAGGCGCAGCGGATGTTGCGAGCCAGGCACCTGGACAGGTCATCCACCATGCCCCGTGCCAAGCATTCCTCAAAATCGGGCGTACGCTCCGGGTCTTCACCTGGATATGTCGACATACCATCTCCTCCCTTATGGCTACCTGCATTCTATTTGCGAGTGATTGTGAGGGTATTCCAACATCCGTGCCAAGAAATGCCAGCAGCAGCTAGCAAACAACCTGCTGATTATTAAGGACAAACCAAAACCACACCCTGTCAGAACCACGAAAATCCGCCCATGGTTGTCAAGGTCTTTTACCGCCATGTCAAATGAGGCATTCACGCCCGGCGCAGTGACTCCGCTATGTACGGGAAAATTCCAAATCTGGTATCGGCGGGATGAAAACCGCAGTTCGGTATCGCGGGCAGGACAACAGTTGCGGGTCGCCCCATGGGCATAACGGGGATATAATGAAAACGAGGAAACATCTCTCGGGAAAGAAGGTGTGAAGCATGACATCGTCCGTTTCGCCACAGGAACTGCACGACATCTCCACAGGGGGTACCCCCGTGACCATCATCGACACACTCCCTCCGGAATACTGGGAATGCGGCCACATTCCGGGAGCGGTCAATGCCTGCGTATACGAAATGGTGTTTCTTGAAAAGGTGGCAGCGTCCACCAGTGATCATGCAATGCCGATTGTGGTCTACGGGTCGAGCGACCGCTCGCGTGGCGCCGCAGTTGCGGCTGAGAAGCTCACACGTGCCGGCTACACCAATATTCGCGAGCTTGCCGGGGGGATAGAAGCGTGGGAATCAGCCGGTTTCCCACTTGAGCCGACAGGGGCGCAGCGAGTCGAAGAGCCGGTGATATCGGCCGGCCGGTATCTCATCAAACCCGAGTTGAGCCGGCTGGAATGGATGGGGCGGAACGTGAACAACCGGCATATGGGAACCATACAGCTTGCGGGTGGAGAGGTGCACTACGGGCAGGATGGATTCGTGGGCGGGGCCGTGACCCTTGCCATGGACACCATTGCAAACCTGGATCTGCAGGATGAGGAATACCGCGCCATGCTGATCAGACACCTCATGTCCGATGACTTCTTCAACGTGGTCCGCTATCCGTCCGCCTCGTACACCATCCATGGCTCGGAAACGCTGCCCAATGCCGCCCCCGGTGCGCCCAATTACCTCATAACGGGTGAACTCGAACTCAACGGCATTACCAGACGCCTGCATCTTCCCACTGAGGTCGTACCCCTGGGAAACGGGCAACTCAAGGCGCATGCGGCCATCGACCTCGATCGGACCCTGTGGGGCGCCATCTATGGTTCAGGGAGGTTTTTCGAAAAACTGGGCATTCACCTGGTCAGCGACATGGTCAGCATCGAACTCTTCCTGGTGGCCGAGCGGGCGTAATGCCCGCCTCGTCCACCACACGCAACCGGGCTCGCAGGCCGGGCTACTTGAAACGGGCAATCACCTTGTCAATTGCCTGTTTCATCTCGGCTGCAGCCTTTTCCATCCCCTCCGCAAGCGTGTTCCAGACCTCGTCGCCCGTCTTCTGCAGCGCACTCCATTTTTCCTTCACCACCATTTTTTTCCTGCGCAGCGCCTCGATCTCCCGCATCAGGTCCGCCTTTGTCTCCGACGAGACCATTGAAGTCCTGGCTTCGAGCTGGTCAATCTTGGCCTTCCACTCCTTGAGTTGTGCCTCCAGCCTTTGCAGATAGTCTTCCCGCTTGTCCATGCCGTCACCCCTTCACCTGAAAGGCCACCTTGATCGTCACCTGGTATTCGACGACCTTGCCGTCCTCGCCGATGTGCCCGCGGATTTCCTTAACCTCGAACCAGGAAAGCTTGTCCAGAGAGGTGCGGGCCTTGGTCACTGCCGTGTCTACGGCCGCCTCGATGCTCGTGTGGGACACGCCGATAATCTCCACCTTCTTGTAGATCCTGTCCTCGCCGTACATGGGAAACCTCCTCTCTGGCCGGGATTAGGCTACCACCTGTTGAAACAATAACACAGGCCGGACCCGGCGCAACTGGCGCCCGGAGCCACGTGTGTGTATCATGCACACCCGAGATACAATTCATGTTGTAACTATTTCAATCGTACTCCCGTCTACCAGAGCACAAGGTACCATTTCAACAAAAGGAGTACGCACATGAACTGTAATCGTCCGGTAATCAAGAGAATGGCTGTACTGTTGTCCATAGCGGCATTGACCGCGTTTGCCGGCATCGCCCAGGCCGATGATGGCGGCATGGGTGCCATGGGGGGCTGCCAGTGCAGCAAAGGCCATCACAAACCGTTCGGCAAGATCATCGCCAGGAAGCTCGGGCTGACCGAGACCCAGAAGGCCCAGGCAAAAGCGATCTTCCAGAACAACACCACGGGCAAGCGACTGATGGACGACCTGCGTGCGGAGCACAAGAACATGGCCGCCCTGATGCACGCGGATGCGGTCGATGAAGCCGCCATTCGGGCTGAGTCGGCCAAGATCGGGAGCATCAAGGCGGACCTGAGTGTCAACAGGGCGCAACAGTTCCATCAGTTCAAGGCCATACTGACCCCGGACCAGCTGGCGAAATTGAAGGCAATGAAACCGAAACACCGCAAACATGGTTGCGAATGATTCACGTGCGTAACTGCAGGCGAGGCCGCATCCCGGCACCGTCCGACAAAAAAGGGTTACAGCGCATCCGCTGTAACCCTTTGCGTTTCAGAGCACTCTCACCATGCTCCTTTACCATCATCCTCGTCGTCATCCTCCCGCTGCTGGCGATGGGCGGCCACCAACAGCGCAATTACCAGCACCACCGTAAGACAGGCTATGGTGTATGCCAGCGGGCGCCCCTGCCACAGTCCCACGAACCACTGCCTGAATTCGTCCACAAGCACATTGGCTTTCCCTCCGTACATCTCCAGGCTGCGGGAATACGTCTTGGTATCTTCGGGCGCAATCTGATACAGGGTCCCGTTTTCCATCCCATACCCCACGACCGTGTCGGGCGGGTTCCCGGCCGTCAGATACACGGCGAGCGCACTGCCCAAGCCGACCAGCAGGATGCCTGCGGCAGCGACGTAGAGGCGTGTCCGTCCCAGTGAGGTATTCCGTGTCATGGTATGTCCGCACTTCCTATTGCTGTGGATGCCGAACGATCCCGCCGCATGTTGGCTCCCAAGGCGCAAACTGCTATACTTTTAAAGTAGATAGAGCGGCTGCAGTGATCGTGACGGCGCATGGCCCCAGAAACCCATGGCAAACACCGATCGGTGAACAGTATGTATGATCAGCAGCGAAGAGACGAAAGAGTCACGTTAACCACAAAAGGTCTGTTGGATATCAACGACGCACGCCATGAATGCGTGGTTGATAACATCTCAACTATTGGTGCGTTTATTGAGTTAAAAGTGCCGGGCAAGCATCGCATCCATGCGGGGGACAGGGGCGTGTTGCATGTATTATTGCTAACCCCTGTCAAGTACCTGTGCGTGGTTGTCAGAATAGAGGCCACGGGGATTGGCCTGCAATTCATCGGCAATTGATGGAGCGCGCGTTCGCGCGTCGTCATATCCGGAACGGAGGCGTATCAATTGCTGTCGGAATAGATATCCATGCGGCGGTAACAGTCGGGGCATATGCCATGGGATGAGGTGGACTTGTGCTCAAGCGCCATATACTCCTCAAAGGTAACCCACTTTTCTTCCTTGGTGTCCGGGTCGGTGAAGCATACTTTTCTGCACCAGGAGCATATGCGTAAAAACCTCCTGAGCTTTTCATATGCTTCCAAATGCCGGCGCCGCGACTCATAGGCGAAATAACCGGCAATGACTATGAAGGCGATCAGGATGACGTGTCGCACTATCACGCTGTGCGGAAACGCAACGCTGTCGAGGTGAATGAGGCCGATGCCCAATGCCAGGAAGATAAGCACGACATATTTAAATTTCACGATGTCCCCACACTGCCCGATGATAACCGGGCATACTGCAAACGCACAAAATCTGGCACGGATATTTAGGATTAAGGTGCAGCTTGTACTATCCAGAGCTCGGCTTTTTTTTAATCTACCACAGAAACCGCCTCAAGCACCACC
>DATBXI010000131.1:0-3000 GCA_036514355.1 Desulfuromonadaceae bacterium | reverse complement strand
CTCCCGCACCGCCACGGTGAAGTTCTTGATCCGCTCCCTGGTCACGGCCAGTTCGGTCAGCTCGTGGTAGTGGGTGGCGAACAGGGTCCGGGCCCGGCAGGTGGGGGTGTCGTGGATGTACTCGGCCACTGCCCAGGCGATGGACACGCCGTCGAAGGTGGAGGTGCCCCGGCCGATCTCGTCCATCACGATCAGGCTCCGCTGGGTGGCGCCTTTCAGGATGTTCGCCGCTTCCATCATCTCCAGCATGAAGGTGGACTGGCCCCGGGCCAGGTTGTCGCCTGCCCCGACCCGGGTGAAGATGCGGTCGGCGATGCCGATGCGCGCTGCCGTGGCCGGGACGAATGAGCCGGCTTGGGCCATGAGCACGATCAGGGCCACCTGGCGCATGTAGGTGGACTTGCCGGCCATGTTGGGGCCGGTGATCATCAGGATCTGGTTCTCGTCAGCGTCCAGGCGGGTATCGTTGGGGACGAAACGCTCCCCCAGCCGCATGGCCTCGATGACCGGGTGGCGGCCGTCCTGGATGTCGATCACGTCCGACTCGTCCATGTGGGGTTTGCAGTAGCCCCGCTCCTCGGCCACGGTTGCCAGGGAGATGAGCACGTCCAGGTTGGCCAGACCGTCCGCCGTGCGGCAGATGCGCCCGGCCTGTGCCGCCACCTGCTCCCGGATCTCCTGGAACAGGGCGTACTCCAGGTCAGCGATGCGGTCCTCCGCCCCCAGCACCTTTTCCTCGTAGTTTTTCAGCTCCTCGGTGATGAAACGTTCGGCATTGGCCAGGGTCTGACGGCGGACGTAGTCAGGCGGGACGCTGGCCAGGTTGCTCTTGGTGATCTCGATGGAGTAGCCGAATACCCGGTTGTAGCGGATCTTGAGAGTCGAGATGCCGGTGCGGGCCCGTTCCTGGGCCTCCAGTCGGGCGATGAACCCTTTCCCCTCGCTGCTGATGGCGCGCAGTTCGTCCAGCTCGGCATGATAGCCGGGGGCGATGATCCCCCCTTCCCGCAGGGAAAAGGGAGGGCTCTCCACGATGCCCCGCTCCACCAGGGCGCGGATGTCTGCCAGAGGGTCGATGGCGGTTGCCAGCGACCGCAGCAGCGGTGATTGGAGCGGCTGGAGCAGGTTCAGCAGGTCGGGGAGATGGCGCAGCGAGTCGTGCAGCGCCCGCAGGTCGCGTCCGGAGGCCGAGGCCATGCCGATGCGGCCGTTGAGCCGCTCCAGGTCGGCGATCTCCTTCAGCCGGGCCGTCAGCTCTTCCCGCAGTGTGGCCGCCTCCACCAGCTCCTCCACTGCGTCCAGCCGCTGCCGGATCGGTTCCAGCCCCACCAGGGGGTAGGAGAGCCACTGCTTCAGGCGGCGGGTTCCCATGGCGGTGGAGGTGCGGTCCAGGCACCCCAGCAGGGAGCCGCTCTTGCGCCCCTCGGCCATGGTGGCGGTGATCTCCAGGTTGCGCCGGGTGGCCGGATCGAGGGCTAGGTGTTCGGTCCGCTCATAGACCCGGATGTCCCGGATGTGGGGGATGGCGGACTTGCGGTTCTCCCGCAGGTAGTACAGGGCCGCGCCGGCAGCCATCAGGCCGTGGGGCATGGCCTCCAGTCCCAGGGCCTCGGCCGAGGCCGCGCCGAACTGGCCGCAGAGCAGGGAGGTCGTGTAATCCCGTTCATAGATCCACCCCGGTGCGCGGGAGCAGATCCGCTCTCCCAGGAAGGCGGCCAGGTCGCCGGGCAGCGTTGCCGCATCCAGCCCGTCCGGCAGCAGCACCTCGCGGGGGTTGACGCAGGCCGCCTCGCCGGCCGTTGCCGCGGCGCCGGCCAGTTCCGTGACCCGGAATTCTCCGGTGGAGAGGTCCAGCCAGGCGATGCCCCAGCGCTCCGCGCTGCCCGGAGCGAGGGAGAGCAGGTAGTTGTTCTCGTCCGGGGAGAGGCTTTCGGTCTCGATCACCAGTCCCGGCGTGACCACCCTGACCACCTCGCGTCTGACGATCCCCTTGGCCTGTTTGGGGTCTTCCACCTGTTCGCAGATGGCCACCTTGTGCCCCGCCTCGATGAGCTTGGCGACGTAGGGGGAGGCAGAGTGGAACGGGACGCCGCAGAAAGGGATGTCGTCCCCGCTCCCCTTGCTGCGTGAGGTCAGGGCGATGTCCAGGATGCGGGAGGCCAGCAGGGCGTCGTCCAGGAACATCTCGTAGAAATCCCCCATACGGAAGAAGAGGATCGCATCGGGATAGCCCGATTTGATCTCCAGGTATTGTCGCATCATGGGGGTCTGTTCTGCCATGGGTCTTCAGCCTTCCGGAGGGCCCGTGCGGCCCGAAAAGTGTCAGCGTGTTGTAGCACACCGCCTGCCGCATTTCAAGAAGCGCAGGTGTTGTTGAAAAGTCTTCCCGGTGCCTTGACATGCGGGAGAGAACGACTATGCTTTCACGACAGTCGGTCGCGGTAGGGGCGGCAACCGGTGGGGAGGGAGGCATCATGGGGAGCCTCATGGACGACGATACGATCATGGTCGAGATCAACAGGGAGCTGGAGCTGTTCATACCGATGTATCTCGAGAACGTCAAGGCGGATTGCCTCGTGGTGGAGGCACTGCTGGAACGAGAGGATATGGAGGAAATTGAAAGCCTGGGACATCGCCTGAAAGGATCCGGTGGCAGTTGCGGGTTCAGCGTCATCTCGGAAGCGGGTGAGACCCTGGAACTCGCGGCTGTTGCCCGGGACCGGGAGGCCGTTGTGCGGGCATGCCGGGCCCTGAGACAGCATCTGGAGCAGGTACGGGTGGTGTACGTGTAACGGTGGGTACAGACCGGTTTGTATAATCGGACGCGGTCCCGGAGATGATCCGGGGCCGCGTTTTGATGTTATGGCCGGTAACGCAGCAGAAACAGCTCGTCGCAGTAGCGTTGCGCCGTTTCCCGGGCCTCGCTGTCCAGGGCTGCCCAGGGCACGGGGTGGAGGAGCCGGCGGAGAAACCGGCGTTCCCGGCGGCCCAGGGGCGGGG
>DATBXI010000130.1:0-6545 GCA_036514355.1 Desulfuromonadaceae bacterium | reverse complement strand
TTCGCCGCGGCCGATGACCGCCGAGGAAGCGAAGGGGGCAACGGACGGCATCCTGGTCCGCGAGGTGGAGGTGCGGCGGGGGGATACGCTTTCCCGCATTGCCCGCAAGAGCAGCGGCCATGGCGCGTACTATCCGCAGATACTGCTCTTCAACGACATCAAAAACCCGAATCTGATCCATACCGGCGACACGCTCAAAATTCCCGTGGCCACGGCGCAGACCGCCGGTGCGGAGGGCGCGGCTCCGGTGCGCAGGAAGCGGCGGGACGCACACAAGGCAGCCCGCAGCCACAAGGCGAACACGGTGGCAGCCCGCTCCGAAAACCCGCCAGCGGCGGAGGCCAAACCCGTTGTTGCTTCCAAGCCGGAGCAAAGGACGGCCATAGCCCAGGATGCGGCGGCCGGCCAGCAGCTGTTCGAACGGGCCGTCAAGGCCTATCGCCAGGGGGAGTGCCGTACGGCGCTGGACCTGTTCGACCGTTTCCTGACCACCTATCCGAAGGCACACCAGGCGGCCGATGCCAGCCTCTACAAGGCGGACTGTTACCTGAAACTGTCGGGCCAGTAGCCGGGTCACTGCCTGAGAATGCAAAACCCCCGCTCTCCATCCAGAGGGCGGGGGTTTTTTCGTTGTCACTTCGTTGCCCGGTTGTTACCAGGTCAGTACAAAGGCACGGATCGTACCCCCCTGCACGTCGCGGTAATAGACCACCTTGATGGTGTTGTCCGCCAGTTGCCCCCGCTGGATCTCGTACCCTTCCCGCTTCTCGGCCGATGCCGGCACAAAGGCCGGATTCCTGCTGACCTGTTTCAGCACCGTCTTCATGAAGGATTCCGGAACCCCCTTGCCGCCGCGGTCGATGACCTGGATCGCCTTGATGGCGCCCTGTTCCCGAAAGACCTTGAACTCGGTGACTTCACCCTTGTACCGCTCCCAGCCCGGATTGGCAGCACCGTACCCCTTGTCGAGTCCCGTGCGGGGGATGAAAGCGGGCAATTCCGTGAGGCGCGGAGCGCTGGGTGCGGGTGTTGCGTCGCGGTTCACCGCAGTGGCCGGCTGGACAGCTTGGCCGCTCGTCTGGGGTGCGGTGCCCGCGGCGGGCTGCTGGATGGCCGGCTTGGCGGGGGCAGCCGTAGCCGGCGGTTTTGGCGCGGCAGGCGCCGGTGCCGCCGCCGGCTTTGCCGGGGCAACATCGACCGTCGTGCCGGGCCGTTGCCGGCGGTGTTGGAGCGTGGTGACGATGATGGCGACAACCAGCACCGGTACGAGCCATAACAGGAAGGTCGCGCGTTTCGAACGCGCCGCACGCGGTTCTACGGTTTCGATCTGCCCGTAGTCCCACTCGTGGGCAGGGGAGGTCCGGACCTCGTCCACCGGTTCGGCCGGCTGCATGCGGTTGACGGCGGTGTCGAAGGAACTGGTGAACTCGGAATAGACCGAGACCCGTGACCGCGGGGCATAGGTGAGCCCCTGCTCTTCCAGGGACGGCTCACCCGTTGCCGGGACATGGCTCAGGGCCGGCAGGGGCGGCGCATCGGGCTGGGGCGCCGGCGGTTGCGGCTGTTCTGCGGCAGGGGTCTCCGGCGCGGGTTCCGTCCGGTCGGGCTGGGGTGGCGCTTCCGGAGCAGGCGGGGCCGCCTTCCCCTTGGCGACCAGGCTGGCAAGCGTGGTGTGTATGGCCTCCGTCAGGGCATGGTCGTCCAGCGAGGTATCCAGGTGCCCCTGGTACTGGGCCAGAACCTCCTCGCCGACCTGCTCGGGGGGGCTGAGCAGGACGAAACGGGAGCGTTTTCTCCCCAGCTGTTTCTTGAGGTGCTTGAGGATGATGTCGGCGGACAGCCCCGACAGGTGGGTCTGCACAAAGATCATGGTCGGCTTGTCGGCAATGATCTCCTCACCCCCCTGTTCCAGGCTGCTGGCAATGCGCAGGTGGAAGGCGGACTCGTCGAGACAGTGGGAAAATAGCTTCCGGAGCCGGGGGATGTCGGTAATCAGCAGAAGGTTTGTCACTGCAATCCTCCAGGAATTGATGGGGCATTGTACGGCATGATAACCGTGTTATCAATAGGTTTTATCAAATCGGCCTTGCGCTGCGGGGGGGTAATCATGTATCGTATCACCTTTCCACTAAGGCCCGGGAAAGGGATGATTATTGATGGATACGCGCACCATAGATGAGTTGAGATCGATCGTGGGGGCGGAAAATGTGGCCACCGAGCACCAGGATCTCCTCTGCTATTCATACGATGCCACCCAAATGGAGTATCTCCCCGCCGCGGTCGTGCATCCGGCCAATGCGGAGGAGGTGGCCGCCGTGCTGGCCCTGGCCAACCGGCAGGGCATCCCGGTGTTTCCCCGTGGGGCGGGCAGCGGATTTTCGGGCGGCGCCCTGCCCAAGGCAGGGGGCATCGTGCTGGTGACCACCCGCATGAACCGCATCCTGCGCATCGACACCGAGAACCTGATCGCCGAGGTGGAGCCGGGGGTCGTCACCGAGCAGTTCCAGCAGGAGGTGGAAAAGCTGGGGCTGTTCTATCCCCCTGATCCGGCCTCGCTCAAGTTCTCCACCCTGGGGGGAAACGTGGCCGAGAACGCCGGCGGCCCGCGAGCGGTGAAGTACGGCTGCACCAAGGATTTCGTCATGGGACTGGAGGTGGTGCTCCCCACGGGCGCGATCATCCGCACCGGCGGCGAGACCTACAAGGGGGTGGTGGGGTACGACCTTACCAAGCTCCTGTGCGGCAGCGAGGGGACGCTGGGGATCATCACCAAGATCATCTTCAAGCTGCTCCCCTACCCGGACGCCAAGAAGACCATGCTGACCATCTTCGATTCCATCGACGGAGCGGCCAAGGCGGTCTCGGCCATCATCGGGGCCAAGATCATCCCGACCACGCTGGAGTTCATGGATTACGCCACCCTGCAGTGCGTGGAGCGCCGCTTCAGCCTGGGCATCCCGCCGGAGGGGAGGGCCGTGCTGCTGATCGAGGTGGACGGCGACCGGGACCTGATCGAGAAGCAGGCGGAGCAGATCCACGCCATCATCCGGCCCCTGGGGCTGGTGCAGTTCCGAGCCGCCAGGGATAACGCCGAATCGGAGCAGCTCTGGCGGGTGCGCCGCCTGGTCTCCCCCTCCCTCAGGGACGTGAACCCGACCAAGTACAACGAGGACATCGTGGTGCCGCGCAGCAAGGTGCCGGACGTCATCAGGCGCATCGAGCAGATCCAGCACCGTTACGACATCCCCATCGTCAACTTCGGCCATGCGGGCGACGGCAACATCCACGTCAACATCATGATCGACAAGGAGATCGAGGGGCAGGAGGCAAAGGCCCACGAGGCCATCCGCGAGGTGTTCCAGGCCGCCCTCGACCTGGGGGGGACCATGTCGGGCGAGCACGGGGTGGGGCTCTCCAAGGCCCCGTATATCGAGCTGGAGCTGACCCCGGAGCAGATCAGCGCCATGAAGGCCATCAAGCACGCCCTGGACCCGAACAACATACTCAACCCCGGCAAGATGTTTCCCTGGGGGTGACGTAGTAGGGGGTGGCCCCCGCCCTATCCCTCCCCCGCTGGGGGAGAGGATGCAGTTACCCTCTCCCTCAGGGAGAGGGTGGCCAAAGGCCGGGTGAGGGGCCTCCGCGCATTCGCTTGTCTTCCTTGACCTTGCGAAAACTTGATGTTTCAGAAAAATGAAGGAGAAAGTGTATGCCACATGACGTAAACAAGCAGCGTCAGGAAATATCGCTCATAGGCCGCCTCTTCTCGATGGAGGCGCTGATCCTGGTCATGGGATGTCTCTCGCTGGTGTACGGCTTCAGCAAGGGGGAGGAGATCAACATCTTCTGGGGCGTGCTCATCATTGCCGGCTTCTTTGTGCTGCGCATGGTGCGCCGAAAGGACTGGGCGAAACACTGGGCGGAGATGGAGGCCGAACAGAAGGCCCGGCAAGCCTATGCCAAGCGCAAATCCGGCGACACTGGCGACACTGGCGACGATACGCCGCCGAAGGGATAGGCCGTGGGGTTCGGAACGATCATACTGGCGTCTGCATCGCCGCGCCGTTCGGAGCTGATGGAGCTGGCCGGCATCCCGTTCAGCGTGGTGCCCGCCCACATCAACGAGGAGGTGCTGCCCGGCGAGCAACCCACCGAACACGTGATGCGACTCTCCCGTGAAAAGGCCCAGGCCGCGGCGGCCAAGACCGGGGGACGCCTGTTCATCGGTGCGGACACCGTGGTGGTCCTGGACGGCAGGATCATGGGCAAGCCGGTCGACGAGCAGGATGCCTACGGGATGCTGTCCGCCCTGTCCGGCAGGACCCATGAGGTGATCACCGGGTTCTCCCTCTTCGACCGGGAGAGCGGCGTCTGCCTCAGCCGCAGCGTGCAGACCGAGGTCCTCTTCAGGAGGCTGGGCGATGAGGAGATCCGGCAGTACATTGCCACCGGCTGCCCCATGGACAAGGCCGGGGCCTATGCCATCCAGGGGAGGGCGGTCCATTTCGTCCGCTCCATCCAGGGCTCCTACACCAATGTCATCGGCCTGCCGATGGCGGAACTCTACGAACTGTTGCAGACCGTGCGACAGCAGCAGTATTAGCGAGAAGGAGGCATCGATGCCATTCAAACGTTTCAGACACTGGTGTATCCAGAACAAGATCATGTCCATTACGGTGGTGAGCGTAGCGGCCATGCTGGCCGGGCTGTTCTTCTACCTGCTGCCGATGCTCGAAGGCAAGATCATGCACGAGAAGCAGGACGCCACGCGGCACATCGTCGAGGTGGCCATGGGGATCATCGAGCAGCACGACAGCGAGGTCAAGTCGGGCGCCATCACCCTGGAGCAGGCCAAGACGGAGGCGGCCAAGGACATCAGCAGGCTGCGCTACGAGAAGAAGGAATATCTCTGGATCAACGACCTGCATCCCACCATGATCATGCACCCCATCAAGCCGGAGTTGAACGGCAAGGACCTGTCCGAGAACAAGGACCCGAAGGGCAAGCTGCTCTTCGTGGAATTCGCCAAGGTGGCCCGGGAAAAAGGGGGGGGCTTCGTGGATTACATGTGGCCCAAGCCGGGCGAAAAGGAGCCGGTGCCCAAGATATCCTACGTCCAGCTCTACCAGCCCTGGGGCTGGGTGCTGGGGAGCGGCATCTACGTGGATGACGTCAAGCGGGACGTGGCCACCGTCAAATGGATGTTCCTGGCGCTGAACCTGATCGTGGCCCTGTTCAGCCTGCTCCTGGCCTGGTCCGTGAGCCGTGGCATCACCAGGACCCTGGGGTACGTGGCAGGCAACCTGGAGGAAATGGCCCAGGGGGGAGGCGACCTGACCCGCCGCCTGGCGGTGGAGCGGGATGACGAGACCGGGGTCCTGGCCAGGTCGTTCAACCGTTTCCTGGACAACATGAAGGAGATCGTGGTCAAGATCACCTACAACTCCCAGGAGGTCTCCTCGGCCGCCAGCCAGCTGAAGAGCACCGCCGACCAGATCGCTACCGGGACGGAGAGCGTCAGCGGCCAGGCCATAGCCGTTGCCACCGCCGGCGAGGAGATGGCTGCCACCTCGTCGGAGATCGCCCAGAGTTGCGTCATGGCCGTGGAAAACGCCAACAGGGCGAGCCTGACCGCCAAGAGCGGGGCAGAGGTCGTGAATCGCGCCGTGGAGAGCATCCAGCGCATCGCCGGCAAGGTGCAGGAGAGCGCCCGGACCGTGGCTTCCCTCGGCACCCGCTCGGAGCAGATCGGCGCCATCATCGGCACCATCGAGGACATCGCCGACCAGACCAACCTGCTGGCCCTGAACGCCGCCATCGAGGCGGCCCGGGCCGGCGAGCAGGGACGGGGCTTTGCCGTGGTTGCCGACGAGGTGCGCGCCCTGGCCGAGCGGACCACCAAGGCCACCCGCGAGATCGGTGAAATGATCAAGACCATCCAGCAGGAGACCGGCACCGCCGTGACCGCCATGGAGGACGGGGTCAGGGAGGTGGAGCACGGTACCGAGGAAGCGGCCCGTTCCGGCCAGGCGCTCAAGGATATCCTGGAACAGGTGGGGGACGTCACCCAGCAGATCAACCAGATCGCCACGGCGGCCGAAGAGCAGACCGCCACGACCAACGAGATCAGCAGCAGCATGCACGAGATCACGGACACCGTCCGCCAGACCTCCCACACCTCCCACGAAACCGCTTCCGCGGCCAGCCAGCTGGCCAACATGGCCGAGGAGTTGAAGCGCATCGTGGCCCAGTTCAGGATGTAATCCCCCGCTCCAGACCTGCGAGGTTCCCGCAACCTCGCAGGTCTCTCTCCTTGAGGCACGCGTATGACCATTGCCCACCGTCTCCAGCAGGTCCACGATCGCATCGACGCCGCAGCCGCCCGGGCCGGGCGGCCAGCCGGCGAGGTGCGGCTGGTGGCCGTCTCCAAGACCCGGCCAGCAGGGGATGTGAGCGCCGCTTTCCGGGCCGGCCAGGTCATCTTCGGCGAGAACTACGTCCAGGAGCTGAACGCCAAGGCCCCCCTTGTCCATGAGCCGGTGGAG
>DATBXI010000129.1:0-10109 GCA_036514355.1 Desulfuromonadaceae bacterium | reverse complement strand
GGGCGAATTCCGGGTCAAGCCGGGGGTCGTGAAAGGCGTCCTCGATCAGGAGGGGGTGCTTGCCGTCCATGGCCCTGATCAGGATGTGGTCGGTGCGGGAGAGCGGCACCGAGAGCCGCTCCAGGATGTCGTGGAACTTGGCCCGTTCCGCGGAGAGATTGTTCTTGCGGAACGTCTGGGCCAGGGTCTGCAGATCCATGTCGTTGCTGGCGATCTCGTTCCAGGTCTGGCTGGCCTCCTCGTAGTTGCGCGGGCCGATGGCCAGGTATCCCTGGAGATGGTCGCGCTCCTTGTCGGTCATGAACAGGAAGGCCCGGTTCATGCCGAACCCCTTGCCGGCCGTGATGGCGGTCAGGGCTACGGAGAGCACCTCCTCCAGGTCCACGGAACTCTGGAGCACCGACCCCAGTTCGTGGAGGAAGCGGACCTCGAGGGTCTTGTTGTCCAGGAAGCTGACCAGGGACTGGATCTGGGTTTTCTGGCGCTGGTATTCCTCGTGAACCAGGGAAAAGACGGGAGAAAGGGGATGACCGCTGTCGCGGAAGCGGTCCAGGTCGCGCCGGAAGTTGGGGCAGTCGCAGCACTTCTCCAGGATACGCCGCCGCCGGGATGCGAGCAGGTCCTCGTCACCTTCACGGATGTTCGGGCAATCGCCCGGGCCAATGACATCCCTATCCCAGCAGCATTCCCAATCCACGCGGACCCCTCGTCGGCAGCAGCAATGGTATACAGTATAGCAAAGGAGGGTCAGAGGGCAAGGTGTGGATTGGGGGCTAGGGACAGGCAAAAACAAAAGCCGTTACCAATCCCCAATCACCGTTCCCCGGTTCCTACTTGACCTTCCAGGTGGTGCCCTGGGCCGAATCCAGCAACTGGATCCCTTTGGCCAGCAAGAGGTCGCGGATCTCGTCGCTCCGCTTGAAATCCCTGGCCTTGCGCGCCTCGTTGCGTTCGGCGATCAGCCGCTCGATCTCCTCGGGGCTGATGTCCATCTGGCCGGCCTTGGCGGACTTGATCGCGTCGAGCCATGTCCGGGGCGTGCTGCCGAACAGCCCCAGCACCCCCCCCACCTCGGTGAACGCTCCACGCGCCCGGTCCAGGAGGGAGCGGCCGGCGGCATCAAGAGTCGTGTTCTCGGCCAGGAAGCGGTTGGCGGCGCGCACCGTCTCGAACACGGCCCCCAGGGCCTGAGCGCTGTTGAAGTCGTCGTCCATGGCCTCGCGGAAGCGGGGGATGAGCTGCTCCGTCTTCTCCTGCAACTCCTGACCGGCGCTTCCCGCGCCAAAAGTCTTTTCCCCCTCCCCTGGTGGGAGGGAACTTTTCTCCAGGGCCTCATCCATGGCCGCCAGGCAGGAGTAGATCCGCTCCAGCCCCGCCTGGGCCTCGTTCAGGTTCTGGTCGGAAAAGTCGATGGGCGAGCGGTAGTGGGCCGAGAGGATGAAGAAGCGCAGGGTCTCGGGGTCGAAACGCTCCAGCACCTCGCGGATGGTGAAGAAATTGCCCAGGGATTTGCTCATCTTCTCGCTGTTGATGTTGACGAAGCCGTTGTGCAGCCAGTAGCGCACGAACTGGCAGCCGTTGGCCGCCTCGGACTGGGCGATCTCATTCTCGTGATGGGGGAAGATCAGGTCCTTGCCCCCGCCGTGGATGTCGAAGGTCTCTCCCAGGAAGCGCATGCTCATGGCCGAACACTCGATGTGCCACCCCGGCCTGCCCTTGCCCCAGGGGGACTCCCACCACGGCTCCCCCGGCTTTGACCCCTTCCACAGGGCAAAGTCCATGGGGTTGCGCTTCTTCTCCCCCACCTCGACCCGCGCCCCGGCCTGCATCTCCTCCAGATTGCGCTTGGAGAGCTTGAGGTACCCGGGAAAGGTCTCCACCGCGTAGTACACGTCGCCGTCCGCCTCGTAGGCGTGCCCCTTGGCGATCAGCCGCTCGATGATGGCGATGATCCCGTCGATGTGCTCGGTGGCCTTGGGCTCCAGCGTCGGTTTTGCCAGTCCCAGCCGCTCCATGTCCTCGTCGAAGGCGCGGATGAAGCGCTCGGTGATGACGCGGTAGTCCACCCCTTCCCGGTTGGCACGGTTGATGATCTTGTCGTCGATGTCGGTGTAGTTGCGCACGTAGGTGACGTCATACCCGGCGTACCGCAAATAGCGGTAGATGATGTCGAAGACCACGTTGGCCCGGGCATGGCCGATGTGGCAGTAGTCGTAGACCGTCACCCCGCAGACGTACATGCCGGCCTTGCCGGCCACCAGCGGGACGAACGGTTCCTTCTCACCCGAGAGGGTGTTGTAGACGCGCAATGCCATGTGGTGCAAAACTCCTGTTCCGTCGAAGGCTCATCCCTCCTCCGCTGGGGGAGGGGACCTGGATTCGAACTAATACCATAAGGTTAAAATTGCGTCATTGTGCCCGTTTTTGGCCGGGAAGGCAAGGGGGGAAAACGGCCGCTAGGCGGCTATTTATATCGGACAGTATCTCATTCGCCCTCCCCCAGCCCCTCCCATAAAGGGAGGGGAGCTTGAATCCCCTCTCCCCTGGTGGGAGAGGGTGGCCAAAGGCCGGGTGAGGGTCTACCTGCCCCGCAGGTACGCAATCAACAGCCGCACGCCGACCCCCGTGGCCCCCTTGGGGGAGTAGGGGCGGGCCTTGTCGCTCCAGGCGGTGCCGGCGATATCCAGGTGGGCCCAGCGGGTCTTCCCCACGAACTGCTTCAGGAACCACCCTGCGGTGATGCTGCCGCCGTCCCGGCTGCCGGCGTTCTTCAGATCGGCGATGTCGCTTTTCATGGCCTCCCCGTACTCGTCCCACAGGGGGAGTTGCCAGACCCGCTCCCCGCATTGCTCGCCGGCCCGCCGCAGGCTGTCCGCCAAACGCTGGTCGTTGGCCATGAGGCCGCTGGCCTCGTGCCCCAGGGCCACCACGCAGGCGCCGGTCAGGGTGGCCAGGTCGATCATGGCCGCCGGCCGGTACTGCTGGGCGAAATGCAGGGCGTCGCACAGGATCAGGCGTCCCTCGGCGTCGGTGTTGGTGATCTCGATGGTCTGGCCGGACAGGGAGGTGAGCACGTCCCCCGGCTTGTAGGCCTTGCCGTCGGGCATGTTCTCCGCCGTAGGCACGATCCCCACCAGGTTGACCGGCAGCCTGAGCCCGGCAGCCGCGGCCATGGTACCCAGCACCGCCGCGGCGCCCGCCATGTCGGTCTTCATCTCCTCCATCCCGGCCCCCGGCTTGATGGAGATGCCCCCGGAGTCAAAGGTGATCCCCTTGCCCACCAGCACCACCGGGCGTCCCGTGGCGCCGGGGCCTTTGTACTCCAGCACGATCAGGCGCGGCGGCTCGCCAGCACCCTTGCCCACCCCCACCAGGGCGTTCATCCCCAGCTCCTCCAGCTCCGCCTGTTCGTAGACACGGCACGCCAGCCCATGGCGGCCGGCCAGCTCCCGCGCCGTATCGGCCAGGTACCCGGTGGTGACCACGTTGCCCGGATGGGACACCAGGTCCCGGGCCAGCCCGGTTCCCTGGCAGATGGCCTCCGCACGGTCGATCACGCTGCGGGCCGCCTTGACCGCCGCCCCCCTGGGCAGCAGCAGGGTCATCCCCTCGAACGTGAAGCGCTCGTCCCGCTCTTTGGTCTTGTACTGTTCGAAGCTGTAGCTCCCCAGCAGCGTCCCCACGCAGACCGCCTCCACCGCGCTCTCCTGCCTGCCCGCCAGGTGCAGTGCCGTGGCGAACGCGGCCACCCGCGCTCCCCGCAGCGCCTGCACGGCGTTGCCCGCGGCCTGGCGCAGCCGCTCGTCGTCCAGCTCCCCCTGTTTCCCCAGCCCCACCAGCAGCAGCCGTTCAGCCGGCAGTTTGCCCAGGGTGTGGATCAGGCGGGTGGTGTTGACCGCGCCCCTGAACTCCCTGCCGGCAACCAGGCGCCCCAGGCAGCCGCCGAGCGCTGCGTCGCAGGCGCTGAACAGGTCGTCCGGCGCATCCTCGAAGCAGCCGATGACCAGGGCCGGGGCGGCATGTTTCAATGGGGTGGCGGTAATGACGTCGATCTTCATGGGGCACCTCGGGGATAGTGGTGATGGCTAATTAAAGCGTACCATCATACCTTCAATATTAAAGCTGCCGGCTGCACTTTTGCTTGCGCAGCCCCGGCCGTTTCCGTACAGTACGCCGTGATGCGGAGTCCATCCACACAAGGAGGCGCGTATGAAGATCGCTACGTATTGGCATGGGGGAACCCGGCACGTTGGCCGGCTGTCCGACGACGGCGGCAGTGTGACCCCTTTGAACACGGGGGAACAGGCGCGGGAGAGCGGCGCGCTCGCCCTGGTGGAAGGCATGGCGCTGGGCCTGCCGTTGCCGGCAGAGGCCGGCCCTCCGGTGCCCCTGGCAGCGGTACGGCTCGAGGCGCCGCTGCGGCCGCGGCGCAACATCTTCTGCGTCGGCAAGAACTACCACGAGCATGCCCGCGAATTCGCCCAAAGCGGCTTCGACAGCAGCACGGCTGCGCCGGGTGATGATATCCCCAGCCACCCCATCATCTTTTCCAAGGTGCCCGACGCCGTGATCGGCACGGGCGCCGCCATCCGCATCCCCGCCGGCATATCGGAGGCCATCGACTACGAGGCGGAGCTGGCGGTCGTCATCGGCCGGGGGGGGCGGGGCATCCCGGCGGCCCGCGCCATGGAGCACGTGTGGGGGTACACCATCATCAACGACGTGACGGCCCGGGACTGGCAGCAACGGCACAAGCAATGGCTGCTGGGGAAGTCGTTCGACACCTTCTGTCCCATGGGTCCCTGGCTGGTAACCGCTGATGAACTGGACGGCGTGAACACGCGGGTGCGCTGCTGGGTCAACGACGAGCTGCGCCAGGATGCCCGGACCACGGACCTGATCTTCCCCATCCCCACCCTGATCGAAACCATCTCCGCCGGCATCACGCTCTATCCCGGCGACCTGATCTCCACCGGCACGCCGGTGGGGGTGGGCATCGGCTTCACGCCACCCCGGTATCTGCAGCCCGGCGACCGGGTGAGGATCGAGATCGGCGGCATCGGCATCCTGGAAAATCCCGTGGAGAGGTCGTGAGGCTGTGACCGCGGAGAAACGGGGGCAGGTACGGGGCGTGTCGAGTGCGGCATGCCGTAGACGTGGCGCGTGGGCTACGGTGCTCCGCCCTGTAGCACTCTTTTCTCTATTTCCCGTATCCGGGGGTTCGTGAACAGCTTCATGAACTTCGGGTTGTTCATCAGTGTGCCCATGTCCATGGCCTGAACCGCACGCAGTATGGCCGGATCGCTCAGAAGCGCCTGCATATCCGGATCGCTCTGCAGCGCGCGGATGAGCGCCATGATCCCCTCGTCGTTCAGCATCCGCTCCTTCAGCTCCTCCACCTGAGGGGCCACAGACCCATAATCATCGGCACGTTGCGGGGGGGCAGGGGTAGAAACCCCCTTGTCCGCGGCGCCGCCGCTCCCCGTCCCTATGGCGCGAGCGCTGTTCCGGTACTGGGCCGGGACCTCCCCGAGGGATTCGGAAAAATGTACCGTACCTTCCTTATCGGTCCATTGGTACGTTCCCGCATGGGCGACCGTCGCGGCCAGCAGTACCATAACCATAATGATGAGTGTTTTCATGTGCCCCCCGCAGTGAGCAATGTGGTTACTGATTGATGCGTCACGTCAACCGGCTAGAACCTGCCGTTGACGATGGGGAAAAAAGGGATGTTGTTTTCTTTTATGACATTAACCAGACCGATCTGCACACCCTGCATCTTGCTGCACACATTCACCAGCCCCAGTTGCAGCCCCTCCATTGCTCCGGCCTGATTGTAAATGGTTCCCAGCTGAAATCCCTGCACGTTCTTTGCCAGGTTGACGCCGAGAAACGTCCCCGCAATTTGTACGCCGCTTACATTTTCAGCCTTGTTGATTCCCCCGATAATACCAGACAGTTGCACGCCGCTCACATTTCCCGCCCTGTTTATGCCCGCGAAGATGCCCGAGATTTGTACCCCATGCACCTCTCCGCCGGCAATATTGAGGCCGCCCAAAACACCGCCCACCTGCATGCCGTAAAGATCGCCGGTGATGTTGATGCCGCCGAAGGGAAACGCCCCGGTCTGCACCCCTTGGGTTGTGCCAGTTGTCCTGTTGACGGGACCGTAATCCAACCCGTCCACTTCCCTGTTTACGCCGTACAGGAGGTTGATCCGTACCCCCTGGACCCTGCTTTCCTCGGGGAACAATTGAACCGGGTTCACAAGGGACAGCTGAAAAGGGGTCCATTCTGCGGCTTGGGCCGACAATGCGCAGCATGACAACAGGATAGCAACTATGGCATGTCCAACGAACTTCATTACTGGCCTCCTTATGATTGCATGTTCAACAGTGTGATCGATGACACGACGTGCCGGGGCGATTTATCCCCTGTCCGAATAATCCCGGGCCCAGGCGTACAGCACCACGGCCACAGCCAGGCAGCCGACCGGGAAGAGGAAGGCCGCGTGGAAGGCCTGGGGCGACGCACCGGTGGCCGAGCGGCCGTAGGTGCCGATAATCACCCCCATGACCTGCTGGGACGTGGCCGCCCCCATCAGCACGAAGAAATTGAGCGAGGTCAGGGCCGTCCCCACGATGGTCACCGGAAACATCAAACGGATGATGGGGTAGATCATCACCCCGGTGGCCACGGCCAGGCCGATGACGAAGAACAGGAGCCCCAGGAGCGCAGGGGGCAGCGCCTCGGCCGGTCCCAGAAAAAGGCACATGAGACAGAGGAGCAGGGCCTGGCCCGCCAGCAGGGTCCGCTTGTAGGAGCGGAACACGCGGCGGGCCAGGGTGTCGGTCACCATGCAGCCGGCGATGAACCCCAGGGAGGTGAACATCAGCATCCGGCCGGTGGCCTCCCGAGACAACCGCAGCACCTCCATCAGGTAGGGACCGCCCCACAGCCCCTGCAGGGCCAGGTAGGCGCCGTACCAGCCAAAGGCGATGGCCCCCAGCAGCCAGAAATCACGGTTCCCGAGGATAACACCCCAGGCGGCCCACATGCCCGGCTTCTCAGCCGTCCTCTGTTCATCCCCCCCTGATTCAGGGTGGGAGTGAGGGGGGGTATCCCGCACCATCACGAACACCAGCACCGTCACCACCACCTGCACGATGCCGATCACCAGGAACGAGGAGCGCCAGCCGATGGCGCCCACGGCCAGGGCCAGCGGGGCCGTGGCCGAAAAACTCCCCAGGTTGCCCATTGCCACCATGAACCCCGACACCCTTCCGAACTCCTGCTTGCTGAACCAATGGCTGAATATGGTGAAGGTGCCCATGAGCACACAGGCCGTGCCGATGCCGATCAGCACCCGACTCGCGGTGGCCGTGGCCAGCCCCCCCGCCTGGGAGAAGAGGATGCCGCCGATGGAGGTCAGGACGCCGCAGAGGGAGATCACCACCCTGCCGCCCCAGCGGTCGATCATGGGCCCCAGGGGGATCTGGGCGAACCCGTAGACGTAGAACAGGATGCCGGCCAGGAAGCCCAGCTGCTGGGGGGTGAGGGACAGTTCGCGGGAGATGTCCCCGGCCACCACGGCCAGGGAGACCCGGTAGAAGTAGACCAGGATGTACATGAGCGCCAGGACAAAGAAGAGGGTCCAGCGTTTGCGGCGGAAGGAGGTTAGTTCAGGCATGAAATGTTCCCCTGACGGTGCGGCTGCGTTCGAGCACCCGTTGCAGCGAGGCCAAGGCCTTTTCGTACGAGCTGAAGTCAAGTTTCATGATTCCCTCCAAAGCATGGTAGCCTCGACGACGGGGATAAAACCGGTAAACCGGCAAAAATTATTACCAGATTTGCCTCAAAGTGGCATCATTTTTTACCGGTATCAGCCACCGTAACCCGGGCCTGCCCCTGCTTCGCGGCCCGGCGGAGCGGGCTACATGCCGGGGCAAGCGCCACCCGTAGACCCATGGTAACTGTTACGCCCCCTGCCTCAGCGGCAGCACCACCGTGAACACCGCCCCTGCGCCCGGTTCTCCCCCCACGCGGATCTCGCCGCCGTGGTCCCGCACGATGCCGTAGGAGACCGCCAGCCCCAGGCCGGTGCCGTCCCGCTTGGTGGAGTAGAACGGGGTGAAGATCTTCTCCCGCTGCTCCGGGCTGATGCCGGGGCCGCTGTCGGCCACCGCCACGCGCACCCGCCCCTCTTCCTCGTCCAGGGCGGCGTCCACCCGCAGCATGCCGCTCCCCGCCATGGCCTGGAGGCCGTTCACGACCAGGTTGGTGAAGACCTGGCGCAGCTGGTCCTCGTCCCCCTCCAGGGCGATCGCCACCCCCCGGTAGCCCCGCTCGATGGTGCATCCCTCCAGGGGGACCTGGTGTCCCACCTGGTCGAGAATGCCGTCCAGCAGCCCCTCCAGCGGGAACAGCCCCGGCCGCTTGGTGCCACCACGGGAGAAGGTCCGCAGGTTGGCCACGATCCGCTCGATCCTCCCCACCTGCCGGATGATGGTCTCCACCTCGTCGTGGTCGTGGCTGCCGTGTGCCTGGGCCAGTTGCAGCAGCTCGGCGTTCCCCCGGATGATGGCCAGGGGGTTGTTGATCTCGTGGGCCACGCCCGAGGCCAGCATTCCGATCCCCACCAGCCGCTCGGCCCGCGCCAGTTCCTGCTGCGCCACCAGGAGCCACTGGTTCTTTTCCTCCAGCTGGGCGGTGCGCTGGGCCACCTTCTCCTCCAGGGTGTGGTTCAGGGCCAGGATTTCCTCCTCCCGCTCCGCCACCCGGTGTTTCATGATGTTGAACTCCTCCGCCAGGATGGCGATCTCGTCGTGCCCCCCCAGCACGATGTCCGGCAGGTGCTCTCCGGCTGCGATGCGCCGGGCTCCCTCTTCCACGGCCCTGATGGGACGGGCCATGCCGGCGCCGAGCCAGGCCGACAGCGCGAGCCCGATCAGGGCGACCACCACCAGGACTCCGGAGAAGATAAGGTTGACCCGGGTGCGCAGCTGCCGGTAGGGGCGCTCCGGCATGCCGGCGTACAGCGCCCCCACCACGGTGCCGCCGTAGTCCCGCAGCGGCTCGTAGGCCGAGAAGTTCCGCTCGTTGAGGACAAAGGCCGGGCCGGACCAGCGCTCGCCCCGACTGACCGCGGCAAACACTTCGGCGGACATCAGGCTGCCGATGGCCGCCTGGCCCTGCTGGTCCGGCACCGTGGTGGCGATGCGCACGTCGTCCAGGAAGATCGTGGCACTGCCCACGTTCCGGGGGGCGGTGTCCCCCCGCTGGAACACGACCCGGGTGATGCGGTCCACCAGGCGGTTGTCGTTGTTGAGCAGCACACCACCGTAGACCGCGCCGCCGACACCTCCCCCCGGCGCCGGCACCGGCGCGGCAGCCACCAGGAACAGCCCCCGCCCCTCCACCTGCCGGGTGTAGATGCGGCCGTGGGGGGTGGGCCGGACCGTGATGCTCATCTGGGCCGGCAGCTGCGGGTTCTCCCGGCCGGCCTGCTCCGGGGTAAGCTGGGCAATGCCGCTGGCAGCCACCCCCGTGAGGGCGTCGGTGATCAGCTTGTCGGCCTGGCGGGAATCGCCCACCATGCTGGGATTGGCGGCCCGGTAGCGGACCAGGCCGAAGCGGTCCACTACGGTCAGGAAGCCGAGGCGCTCGTTCCGGAGGATGAACTGGAGGGCCGGTGCGGAGGCCGGGCCGGCCGGGGTGCGCAGGGCGGCCGACAGCTCCGGCGAGAGGGCGGTGAGGCGGATCGTGTCCCCCAGGCGGGCCAGTTCGCCCCGCAGCATCTCGTGGGCCGAGTTCAGGTCGGTATCCACCGTCTGCTGGGCCTGGCTGAACAGGCGGGTGGTGATGATCGACGCCCCGATCAGCCAGCAGAGGGCAATGGCGGCCATGAGCGGCACCAGGGTGGCAATGGTGAGCTTGAGGCGTATGGAGGCGTAGGGGAGGAGTCTCATGGCGTCAGCCCCTGTCCCGTGCCGTCCCTCTGTCACCGGACGGTTCCCCCAGCCCGTATTCGGCGATCTTGCGGTCCAGGGTCTTGCGGGAGATACCCAGGATGGAGGCGGCACGGCTCTTGTGGAAGCCGGTCCCCCCGA
>DATBXI010000128.1:0-4488 GCA_036514355.1 Desulfuromonadaceae bacterium | reverse complement strand
ACTGATTTCGCACGGATTATCAGTGTGTTCGAAGCCGGCCCATGGTAAGGTAAGGGCTGAACCAGCCATCTCGCAGGGGGAGCCGAGGCTGCCATTATGCCGCACAATCAGACCATAGAACGACTCAAGACCCGACTCAAGCTGGCCGTTTCCCTGCTTCTCGCGGCGGTCATGGGGTTGTCGGTGTGGCACATGCTTGCCAAGCGCACCGCCATGTCCGCGGTGGGACTTGCGTGCGGATTCAGTTTGGTCATTGCGCTCTGTGTGGCCATACTGCTGATGACACGCCTCCTGTTCCGCCATCTGGAGCATCTGCAGGCCACGCAGCATTTGTTGCGCCAACAGCAGGAACTGGTGCGGCTCAAGGCTGTCCAGATCGATGCCGCCAATGATGCCATCCTGCTGCTCGATATGGAGGGGCGCCTGGTGCAGTTCAACAATGCCCTCTGTCAGATGACCGGCTATAGCGCCGAAGAGTTGCGGGGCAGGCGGCTGCATGACATCAAGCCCCCGGAATATGCTGCCCAGATTGAAACGAACGCCCGCATACTCCTGGAACGGGGGGAAGCGACCCTCGAATCGGCCTATCTCACCAGGGAGGGTGCAACCCTGCCCATCGAGGTACATGCCCGCACCATGGAGAGCGACGGCCGGCGGCTGATTCTCAGCATCGCCCGGGATATCAGCGAACGCAAGCGCAGCGAGCAGCGCGAGCAGACCCGGCTGCAGATCCTGGAAAAACTGGCCACCGGTTCGAGCCTTCCGGACCTGCTGACCCTGATCGTCAGGTTCGTGGAACAGCAACAGACCGGAGCCCTCTGTTCCGTCCTGCTGGTCGATGAAGAGGGGGGAAAACTGCGCCATGGCGCTGCCCCAAGCCTGCCCGATGCGTATAACCAGGCAGTGGACGGGTTGCGCATCGGCAAGGGCATGGGGTCCTGCGGGACGGCTGCATACACCGGTCAACGGGTGATTGTGGAGGAAATCGAGGGGCACCCCTTCTGGAAGGGCTTCACGCCGGCCCGCGAGGCCGGTCTGCACGCCTGCTGGTCCGAGCCGGTGCTCGCCTCGGATGGAGAGCTGCTGGGGACCTTTGCCATGTATCACCGTACCCCGCGTTTACCGGACGAAGCCGAGATCCAGTTGATCGAGTCCGCCGCCCACCTGGCCAGCATTGCCATTGAACGCTTCAAGGCCGAGGAACGGCGGAGCCGCCTTGAGGAGCAGCTGCATCATGCCCAGAAGATAGAGGCCATCGGCCAGCTGGCAGGGGGGATCGCCCATGACTTCAACAACCTGCTCACGCCGATCCTCGTATATGCCGACATGATACAACGCAAGCTGCCGGACGACGACCCGCTTGCCGGCAAGGTCCAGGGGATTTTCTCCGCGGCCTGCAAGGCCCGGGACCTGACCAGGCAGCTGCTCAGTTTCGGACGGAAACAGCTGCTGACCATGCAGACGCTGGATCTGAACGAGATCGTGGGCTCGTTCCAGGATATCCTGCGCTGGACCATCCGGGAAAACATCGACATCACCGCCCGCCTGGCACCGGGAGGGGTGGCCATTCGCGCCGACCGGGGGCAGATGGAGCAGATCCTCCTCAACCTGGCGGTCAACGCCCAGGACGCCATCCAGGGCAACGGCACGATCGTCATGGAAACCGGCCACGTGGTGCTGGACAACGAATATGCCCGGCTGCACCCCGGTGTGCGTCCCGGCCCCTATGCCGTGCTGGCGTTCGGCGACAGCGGCAGCGGCATGGACGATGCTACCCTGGGGCACATCTTCGAACCGTTTTTTACCACCAAAGAGGTGGGTCATGGTACGGGACTGGGCCTGGCAACGGTCTATGGCATCATCAAGCAGCACGAGGGATACATTACCGTCAGAAGCCGCATCGGTGAAGGAACCACCTTCACGGTCTATCTGCCGCTCAGCCAGGAGCCGATCGCCGATGCAGCCGGGGATGAGGCGCCGCGGGTACTGCCCGCAGGTGCGCCGCTCGACAGGACGATCCTGGTGGTTGAGGACAATGACATGTTGCGCGACATGGCGGTGGAATTGCTGGAGTCCTCCGGCTATCGCGTGCTTGTCGCGGACCGCCCCTCGCAGGCCCGAGAACTGGCGTTGAACGCGGAGCGGCCCATCGATCTGCTGCTGACGGACGTGGTCATGCCCGAAATGACCGGCCACGACCTGTACGAATGCCTGGTCGACAGACTTCCCGACCTGAGGGTGCTGTATATTTCCGGCTACACCAATGAAGTGTTCGTGCGCAACGGGACGCTTGAGGAAGGGATAAATTTCCTGCAGAAGCCGTTCACCACGGAACAGCTATTGGACCGCGTCAGGATGACGTTCGAGTAACCCGCTGCGGTGAGGCGTGTGACGGCCCCCGGCGCTCAGACGCCGGCGGGCCGTTTTTGTTTCGGGGGTGGCGGCGTGCTGCAGGTGAAACGCCGGCATACATCCGGCCGCTGCTCATAGATGCTGCAACGCCCCTTGGCCAGGAATTCGCAGCCGTAGTCGATCTCCAGCCGGTGCGGCCCGTAGAGCGAGAGGCGCAGGCGGCAGGCGCCCAGGGCCCTGAGGCGCTCGTATTCCTCCCAGGTGATTTCGACGGCAGCGAACGAGCTGCAGCAGGCGCCGCCGCATTGAAAGCAGCGTTCGTTTCCGTCAAGGGGGTGGTCGAGCAGTTCTCCATGCAATTTGGTCTTCTGGCGGTGGGGGAAGGGCATCGTTACCCTCCTTTGTGCCGGCTTTCCGGCTCTCTTTGGTGGCGGCTGCGGGCCGAAGATGCGGAGCGATGGCGGCATTCTAACATGTTAGCCGGGATTTTCAACGGTTATCCGACGTCCCGGTGATGGACGGCGCGGCGGAACTGGTTGCAGGGTATGGTTGTGATATACTTCCCGGCACAGTTTGCGAATTCCCGGCCGATTCACCATGGGGCAGAGGGGAGAGACACCATGGGCGCACGTATCGAGATCATCACCGGCGACATCACCATCCTGCGGGTGGATGCCATCGTCAATGCCGCAAACAGGACCCTGCTGGGGGGCGGGGGGGTGGACGGCGCCATCCACCGGGCCGCCGGGCCGCGGCTGGTGGCGGAGTGCTCCACCCTGGGGGGGTGCGAGACCGGCGACGCCAAGATCACCAAGGGGTATGACCTGGCCGCAGGCCACGTGATCCATACCGTGGGCCCGGTCTGGCACGGCGGCGCCAAGGACGAGCCGGCGCTGCTGGAACGGGCGTACCGGCGCTGTTTCGAGGTGGCCCGCGCCCACGGCCTGAGGAGCATCGCCTTTCCGGCCATCAGCTGCGGGGTGTATGGTTACCCCATGGCCGCCGGCGCTGAGATCGCCCTGTCCGTTGCCAGGGGAGCGGCGGAGCACGACCCCGCACTGGAGCGGATCGTGTTCGTGCTGTTCAACGACGAGGCGGCCCGGCTTTACCGTGATGTGGCGCTGCGGTTGGGGATAGGGGTGGAATCTTCAGCGGGATGAGGCTGTTGCGCGGGGACCTTTTATCTCAATCCTTGCGCCGCGTCACCGATTCGGACCAGTGTTTATCGGCCATGATGCTGGCGCGCCAGTTGAAGGCGTCCAGTTGCGCGGCAAGCAGCAGAGGGAGGGGGATATCGGTCCGCTCCACCAGTTCCTGGACCTCGCCGAAGTTGGCCTGTTCCAGCGTCTCCGCCAGGGCCAGCAGGGTGCCCAGCTCCCCTTCGCGGATGAGCAGGGCCGCGGCCACGTCGTCGCTCAGGTGCAGTTCCTTGAGGATATCTTCCAGGGACGTGTCGAAGAGGGTGTCCATCAGCGACAGGATGCCGGTCATGAAGGCGGCTTCGACCGGGTCGCTGCCGCGGTTGAGCGTGTAACGCTCCATTACCAGGTATTCCATCATGCGGCCCCGCACGGCGGCCATTTCCAGCAATGGATTGTTGATCCCCCGGCTGTCGGAACTGGCAAAGGCGGCCAGTTGCACCCACCGGCGCAGTTTGTCCAGCCCCAGGATCATGATGGCGTGCCGGAGGTTCTTGATCTTTTCCCGCAGGCCGATACGCACCGAATTGACCAGTTTCAGCAGGTTGTAGGAAAGCTCGGGGGCGGTGCGGAAGATCTCCTGGATCTCGTCCAGTTCGGCTTCATCCCGCAGGCAGGAGAGCAGGCGCAGGATGATGACGTGTGATGGTTCGAGACCCTTGCGGTTCAGGACCACCGGTCGCGCGAAGAAATACCCCTGGAACAGGTTGAACCCCAGCTCCAGGCAATCCTGAAACTGTCCCGCAGTCTCCACCCGTTCCGCCAGCAGCATGACCGGAAACCGGCGCAATGCGGCGACGGACTCCAGCAGCATCTCCTGGGGGGTCTCCAGGATGTCGATCTTGACGATATCCACGAAGCGGTACAGCTCCTCGTGTTCCGGCGCATAGATATGGTCGTCCAGGGCGATGCGGAACCCCTTGGCTTTCAGTTCGCG
>DATBXI010000127.1:0-2501 GCA_036514355.1 Desulfuromonadaceae bacterium | reverse complement strand
GGTCGAGCCCCTTCACCACCACCCGCGCATGGCGGCGGACGTTGGCGGCGTACTGGGGGACGGACAGACATCCCTCCTCTTCATAGGTCTCTCCCTCGGCATGGATGATGGCCGGGTTGATGGCCACGATCAGGTCGGGTTGCTCGTCACGGCCCGACACGTCGATGACGATGATACGCTGGTGAATGCCGATCTGGGGGGCGGCCAGTCCAACTCCCGGTGCGTCGTACATGGTTTCGGCCATGTCCCTGACCAGGTCGCGGGTAGCCTCGGTAATGATGGTGACGGCGGCTGACTTCTTCTTCAGCTCCGGATCGGGGTAGGTGAGAATGGTGCGAATCATAGACTTCCTTACATCAATATTGTAAAAAAAGATTATATAGTTTCACACCGGAAAAATCAATTTCATCTTGGTCAGCCGATGGAGGCGTGTGATGACGGAACCGGTCACGGGGATCAGCGGGGTGCGGGAGACGGGCAGGAAAGAGGCGCGGAGCGGGGGGGGCGCACGGACCAGGGGGGAGCGGCATCACCGGGAAGAGGAGGACGATTGCGTGGATATCTCGGAGGAGGCCCGGAGCCGGTCGACAAACACGCGACGCGACGGCAACCGCGACCCCGGCGGTACGGCGGGGGATTAGCTGAAGAATTTCTTGTCCTGGGAGAAGGTCCTTTCGAACTCGCCCAGAAGGGCGGCGATCCGCGATGCGCCCAGGTTGAGCAAGCGCGCCGGCATGGTTTCGTGGAGTACCAGGCCTGCCTCGGGTTCGCGCACCCCGATCCCGGCCTTGTGGCAGAACAGGTTTGCCAGGCCCACCACGCAGGATATCTGCACCTGGTAGGGATCCGCGTGCTCGCCGAAATCGAAGGTATGGTGCTGGAGTATGGCGTTCATCAACACTGCCGGGAAATTCCACTTCTTTATCACCAATCCTCCCACCTCGGCATGGGAGTAGGGATAGACCTGCCGCTCTGCTTCTTCAAAACTAATCTTATCATTATAGCATTTCTGCATGACCAACTGGAACTGCTGGCTGTCCAGGATGTTCATGATGATCTTGCCGATGTCGTGGAACAGCCCTCCCAGGAAGGCCTCCTCGCTGTTCACCTGCTGCGTGCTGTTGGCAATGATGCTGGCCGCCAGGCCGGCCCCGAAGGAGTGTTCCCAGAGCATCTTCTCGGTCAGGCCGAAGGGTTTGTAGACCTGTTTCACCGATGCCGCTACGACAAGGCTCTTCAGCGTGCTGAACCCCAGGATCATGATGGCGTGGGACAGGGTTTGGATCTGGCGCTGGCAGCCGTAGAATGAAGAGTTGGAGATCTTCAGGACACGGGCCGCCACAGCCGGGTCGGATGCCACCACCTTGGCCATATCCTCGGCGGTGGCGGTCTCGCTCTCCACGAGTTGCATGACCTTGGTGGCGACGACCGGAATGGTGGGCAGGTCGCTGGCGGTCATGATAATCAGTTCTAGCTCTCTGTTCATCTGGTGCCCCTTCACACGCCGAACATCGGATTGATGGCTGCCACCTGGATGTCTGGCCGGCATTATCGCACAAAATTGTCAATAATCAAGACATTAGCCTAAATAATTGATATTTTGTCGAACGGTATGTATAATCGCCGCCTCGATACCGAACCTGTCAAGGAAATGAACATATGCCGACCATTCGCCCGTATATCGCGTTGCTGTGCGTCCTCCCGCTCCTGACCGGCTTTACCTGGGGGTTCGGCAGCGACAGCTGCAAGGACGCCCTGGACCTGGTGAAAACCCTGGATACCCTCCACGACGAGGCCCAGGTGCGCCAGACAGAGGCCAAGATTCTTTCCCGGTGCCCGGACGGCGCTGCGGCGCACTATGTCACCGCCCAGCAGTACGAGCGGGTGGGCAATGTGGACGCCGCCATCGGGGAATACCGGACGGCGCTGCGGCAGGAGCCCGGTTTTTCCCAGGCCAGCGGTAACCTGGGGCTCCTGTATGCCCGAAAGGGGATGGAGGATGACGCCTCGGTGGAGCTGGCCCGGGGGCTCGCCTCCGCCCCCAAGCCCGCCTATCACCGGGCCATGGGGCGGATCCTGACTGTGCACAAGGTTTTTCCCCTGGCCATCTATCACTACAACGAGGCGGCCCGCGGTCTGGCCACCGACGCCAGCCTGTTCAGCGAGCTGGCGGAGACCTATGTGGCCGCCGGGCAGCCGGACAAGGCACTGGATGAGTACCGGCGGGCGCTGGCGGTCGATCCCCGCCATGTCAAGGCGCACCTGGGCATCGCCACCATCTTCCTGGGGCGCAACCAGCCGGACAAGGCGCTGGAGGAACTCAAGCAGGCCGCTGCGACCGAGCCCGAGAACCGGCAGGTCCACCTGATGCTGGCCGGTATCTACGAGAAAAAGGGGGATGCCAAGCAGGCGGAGTATGAAAACCTGCTGGGCGGCAAGGGGAAAGGGAAGGCCGCGGCCGCTCAACCCATCCCCCCGACCCCGGCGGCTGCGCAGCCCCG
>DATBXI010000126.1:0-9621 GCA_036514355.1 Desulfuromonadaceae bacterium | reverse complement strand
GCATGCGCGAGATGCTGGCCCCCACGGCGGCCATCATGGGGATGGGGCTGGGGGACTCGGTGGCCCTGATCACCGACGGCCGCTTTTCCGGCGGCACCCGGGGCCCCTGCATCGGCCACATCTCCCCGGAGGCGGCCGAGGGTGGCCCCATCGCCCTGGTCAAGGACGGCGACCGGATCCTGCTGGACATCCCGGCCCGCAAGCTGGAACTGCTGGTGGACGAGGCCGAGCTGGCCGCACGCAGGACCGCGTGGACCGCACCGGCGCCGAAGATCAGGACCGGCTGGCTGGCCCGCTACGCCAAGGTGGTCACCTCTGCCCATACCGGCGCGGTAACCACGGCGGAATAGGATAGCCATCCGATCCCGACGTTATATATGCTGGCGCGGTCCTCGGTGATCGCACCATGTTATGGCGGTTGGCTGTACAACCGCACCTACTTCCCACCCAAGGAGGAACCATGGAAACGTTTCTGCACATGGCAGCCGTTTTCGCCCCGCATGTCATCGGCGTCGGCGCGAATTAAGTTAGGAAGCGGCCGCTCCGGCGGTCCATTGCTGTCATCACACTAACTTCCGAGGTACTACCCAATGAAAATGAACGGTGCACGCATCATACTGGAGTGTCTGAAACGGGAAGGGGTGGACACGGTCTTCGGCTATCCCGGCGGCACGGTGATCAACCTCTACGACGAACTCTTCAGCTTCAAGGATATCCGCCACATCCTGCCGCGCCACGAGCAGGCCGGCACCCACGCGGCCGACGGCTATGCCCGGGCCACCGGCAAGGTGGGGGTGGCCATCGCCACCTCGGGCCCCGGCGCCACCAATACCGTGACCGGCATTGCCACGGCATACATGGACTCCATCCCCATGGTGATCATCACCGGCCAGGTGCCCACGGCCCTGATCGGCAACGACGCCTTCCAGGAAGTGGACATCATCGGCATCACCCGTCCCTGCACCAAGCACAGCTTCCTGATCAAGGACGTGAAGGACATCGCCACCATCATGAAGAAGGCGTTCTACATCGCCCGCAGCGGCCGGCCCGGCCCGGTGCTGGTGGACTTTCCCAAGGACGTGCAGATCGCCCAGACCGAATTCGTCTACCCTGAAACCGTGGATATCCGCGGGTACAAGCCGAACCTGACGGGTCACCCCCGCCAGGTGGAGAAGGCGATGGCCATGCTGTTCGCTGCCCGGCGCCCGGTGGTCTACGTGGGTGGCGGGGCCGTGCTCGGCAACGGGGCCGAGGAGCTGACCGCCCTGGCCCGCAAGCTCGGCCTGCCGGTCACCACCACCCTGATGGGGCTGGGCGCCTTTCCGGAAAGCGATTCCCTCTCCCTGGGGATGCTGGGGATGCACGGCGCCTACTGCGCCAACATGGCCATGACCCACGCCGACCTGATCGTCGCCGTGGGGGCGCGCTTCGACGACCGGGTGACCGGCAAGATCGCCACCTTTGCGCCCCACGCCAAGATCATCCACATCGACGTGGACCCCACCTCCATCAAGAAGAACGTGCGGGTGGACCTGCCCATCGTGGGGGATGTGCGGGACGTGCTGGCCAAGATGATCAAGCAGGCGGACAAGTCCAAGGACAAGGTGGCGGAATTCACGTCCGCCAGTGCCCCCTGGCACGAGGAGATCGCAGGCTGGAAGGCCAAGCATCCCATCGGCTACAAGCAGAGCACTACGGCCATCAAGCCGCAGTTCGTGATCCAGAAGCTGCGCGAACTGTCCGACGACGACGCCATCATATCCACCGACGTGGGACAGCACCAGATGTGGACCGCCCAGTTCTTCCAGTTCAACAGGCCGCGCACGCTGCTGACGTCGGGCGGCCTCGGCACCATGGGATACGGCCTGCCGTCGGCCATGGGGGCCCAGGCGGCCTTCCCCAAGCGCCAGGTCATCACCATCTGCGGCGACGGCGGGGTGCAGATGAACATCCAGGAACTGGCAACCCTGGTGCAGAACCGGCTGCCGGTGAAGATCGTGATCCTCAACAACAACTTCCTGGGCATGGTGCGCCAGTGGCAGGAGCTGTTCTTCGACAAGCGCTACTCCCAGACCTGCATGGAGCTGCCCATCGACTTCGTCAAGCTGGCCGAGGCCTACGGCGCCAAGGGATTCAGCACCGCCAAGCCGGCAGAGGTGGAGAAGGTCATCAAGGCGGGCTTCAAACACCCCGGACCGGTCATCATGGAGTTCAAGATCGCCCGGGAGGAGAAGGTGCTCCCCATGGTGCCGGCCGGCGCGTCGCTGAACGAGATGGTGCTGAACGCGTAAATTCAAAAAAAATCTGCCACGGAGACGCAGAGACACGGAGAAAGGCGGGAGAAAAAGTTAGGTGTTTTTTTAGGTGGTATCCGTCGCGTTTTTTGTTTTTCTCTGTGTACCTCTGTGTCTCCGTGTCTCTGTGGCAGAAGTTGATTTTCAGATTTTATGGAGGTAATTCCCCATGCAACATACGATTTCAGTGCTGGTCGAAAACGAATTCGGGGTGCTGTCCCGCGTGGCAGCGCTCTTTTCCGGCCGCGGCTTCAACATCGATTCCCTTTCCGTGGCCCCCACCAACGAGGACGGACTGTCGCGCATGACCATCGTCACCCGCGGCGACGAGAACATCCTGGAGCAGATCACCAAGCAGCTCAACAAGCTGATCGACATCATCAAGGTGATCGACTTCACCGACGGCAGCGCCATCGAGCGGGAGATGGCGCTGGTCAAGGTCACGGCCGAGGACGAGAGCCGCGCCGAGGTGCTGCGCATCGTGGATATCTTCCGGGCCAAGATTATCGACGTTACCCCCAAGTCCTACACCATCGAGGCCACCGGCGCCCCCCAGAAGATCGACGCCATCCTGGAACTGCTGCGCCCCCTGGGCTTGAAGGAACTGGTCCGCACCGGTGCCGTGGCCATCGGCCGCGGGGCCAAGGGATGGAAAGGGTAGGAGCCGCCGATACACATAGATGATTCGAGTCATGAGATAAAAGCCGCTGTAACCTTCTGGGTACAGCGGCTTTTGGATATCTTTCTTTCCACCTGCCGCTGGACGAGGATTTATTACGGTTGGCGGCCAAATCTCCCAGATGAGGGAGACAATCATCTGGTTGAACTTGCCGTGGCAGGTGGGGCGGAATATATCATTACTCGCAACATTCGCGACGTAGCCCGCATGGAGTTGTTGTTTCCGGAATTGAAAGTTGTTTTCCCGGAAACGATCCTAAAGGAGATGAAATTATGAGTGCATTGACACTTCGTTTGCCGGATGAAAAATATCAGAGGCTCAAAGACATGGCGCACCGCCGGGGACAAAGCGTAAATCGCCTGTTGGACGAAGTGACCACGCTTCTCCTGGCGGAGTATGACGCGGAAACTCGCTTCATGCTGCGCGCCAAAAGAGGTTCCGGCAAAAAGGAGCGTGGCCTCGAACTGCTGACAAAGGCTGGAACACGTTGACCAATCACGCCCAGTTCACGTCACGGAAGCAAGCAAACAAAACGTGAAGCCACTCTCGATGTTTCACGACAGCTCCCCCTGTGGTGAAGGGAATTGCGCCAACAGGGGAGAGTGCTCCAACCAGGCATCCGGATCGTCTTCCGGTGCCGCAATATGATTGACACTGCCCCTGCCGATGTAGTATTTTGATCATTCGTGTAATCAATGAGTTGAACCGGTTTTCCGGATATTTTGCATGGAGGACAGCATGAACGTTTATTACGATCGTGATTGTGATCTGAAGTTGATCAAGAAGAAAAAGGTAACCATTGTCGGCTACGGTTCCCAGGGGCATGCCCATGCCTGCAACCTGAAGGATTCCGGGGTCGATGTGACGGTAGCCCTGCGCAAGGGTTCGGCCTCTGCGGTCAAGGCGAAGAATGCCGGCCTCAAGGTGGCGACCGTTGCCGAGGCCGTTGCCTCCGCCGACCTGGTGATGATACTGACCCCGGACGAGTTCCAGTCGGTCCTCTACCGCACCGAGATCGAGCCGAAGCTCAAAAAAGGTGCCACCCTGGCCTTTGCCCACGGCTTTGCCATCCACTACAACCAGATCGTGCCCCGGGCCGACCTGGACGTCATCATGATCGCCCCCAAGGCGCCGGGCCACACGGTCCGCTCCGAGTTCGTGAGGGGAGGCGGGATCCCCGACCTGATCGCGGTGTTCCAGAATGCCTCGGGCAAGGCCCGCAATGTGGCGCTCTCCTACGCCAGCGCCATCGGCGGCGGCCGCACCGGCATTATCGAGACCACCTTCAAGGACGAGACCGAGACCGACCTGTTCGGCGAGCAGGCCGTGCTGTGCGGCGGGGCGGTGGAGCTGGTTAAGGCCGGTTTCGAGACCCTGGTGGAGGCGGGCTATGCCCCGGAAATGGCCTATTTCGAGTGCCTGCACGAGCTGAAGCTGATCGTTGACCTGATGTACGAGGGTGGCATTGCCAACATGAACTATTCCATCTCCAACAATGCCGAGTACGGTGAATACGTTACCGGACCGCGGGTCATCAACGACCAGAGCCGTGCGGCCATGAAGGAGTGTCTGAATAACATCCAGACAGGCGACTATGCCAAACGGTTCATCCTCGAGGGGGCGTCGAACTACCCCGAGATGACGGCACGCCGCCGCCTCAACGCCGCCCATCCGATCGAGCAGGTCGGGGAACGGCTCCGGAGCATGATGCCCTGGATCAAGAAGATCGTTGACAAGACCAAAAACTAATCCCACGACGCGCCTCCCGACACCCCTCTTCCGCCCGGAGAGGGGTGTCTGCGCTTTCAGGCAGGTATAATGAACAATAACGGACCCTTTGCCCGGGAAGGCTATCCCTTCATCGCATGCTCCGCAGCAGTGACGCTCCTCGTGGCCCTTGCGGCCGGGAAGCTCTGCTCCATCGTCCTGGCGGTCCCCGCCGGTATCGCTTTCCTGCTGACCCTCTTCATCCTCTATTTCTTCCGCAATCCCAAGCGGACGCCGCCTGGCGACGAGCGGGCCGTGGTGGCACCGGCCGACGGCGTGGTGATCGTGGCGGAGCGGGTCCCCGAGAGCCCCCTGGGCACGGAGGCCCTCAAGATCAGCATCTTCATGTCGGTGTTCAACGTCCACGTCAATCGGGCCCCCTTCAGCGGCAGGGTCGCCGACCTGTTCTACCACAAAGGGAAATTCTTCGACGCCCGCCACGGCCAGGCCTCGTTCGAGAACGAGCGCAGCGGCATTGTCCTGGAAACGGACAACGGCGTAAGGCTGGCCTTCGTGCAGATCGCCGGCCTGATCGCGCGCCGCATCGTGAGCTACCCGAAGGTGGGGGACCGCCTGCTGCGCGGGGCGCGTTACGGCCTGATACGGTTCGGGTCGCGGGTGGATGTGTTTCTGCCGGCCGATGTGGAGCCGCTGGTGAAACTCGGTGACAGGACCGTGGCCGGTGAGACCGTGCTGGGGCGCCTAGGGTGAGCGGGAGCAATCGCATGAATCCTGAAGACGTGCGGGAAGAAAAGATCGAAAAGCACGAGAGCATCAAGCGCGGGATCTACATCCTTCCCAACCTGCTGACCACGGGGAGCCTGTTTGCCGGGTTCTACAGCATGGTGGCCAGCATGAACGGCAACTTCAGCGCCGCTGCCCTGTGGATCTTCGCCTCGGCCGTGTTCGACGGGCTGGACGGCAAAGTGGCCCGCCTGACCGGCACCACCAGCAAGTTCGGGGTGGAGTACGACTCCCTGGCCGATCTGGTTGCCTTTGGCGTGACGCCTGCCTTGATGGTCTATGCGTGGGCCCTCAAGCCGTTCGGGCGGGTCGGCTGGCTGGCGGCGTTCCTGTTCGTGGCCTGCGGCGCCTTGCGCCTGGCCCGCTTCAACGTGCAGGTCAACACCGTGGAGAGCAAGCGGTTCGTGGGGCTCCCCATCCCGGCCGCTGCCAGCATGGTCGCGGCAACCGTGCTCCTGTTCCATCACTTCGGCTGGCCCAGTTCCTTCAAGCGCCTGGCCATCATCACCCTTATCTATCTGCTGGCCTTCCTGATGGTCTCCAGCTTCCGCTACTATTCCTTCAAGGACCCCGAACTGATCAAACGGCAGCCGTTCGGCTTCCTGGTGTTTGCCATCGTGTTGCTGATCGTCGTGGCCGCTGCACCGGTGGTGATGGCCTTCAGCATCATGCTGATCTATGTGCTTTCCGGGCCGGTTGCCTTTGTGCTCACCTGGCCGCGCCGCCGCAGGCTGGAGCGGGCGGTGCACAAGGGGCACGAGGCCAAGGGCGGTTAGAGGCGGTTAAAGGCGGTTCGATGTTCGGTGTTCGATGTTGAAACCTCGAACCTCGAACCGCTTTTCACTCGATGTCGTGGAGATGTGCCGTTATACCGGCGGGCGTGATGTCCAGGATGGCAAAGGTTGTCTGGTTATCCGAGCGCATCAATGTCCCGGGATTGACGAACAGGATGCCCGACAGCGTGGTGATCGTGGCGCAGTGGGTATGACCGAACAGTACGACATCTGCCCCGACGGCGATCCCGCGCTGTTCAAGCCTCGCGAGTCCGCTTTTGACACCATAGCGGTCCCCATGCACCAGCAGCAGCAGCTTGCCCTCACACTCCCAGAGCATCTCCCGCGGCCCGGAGCCGTGATCGCAGTTGCCGGCCACGCGGACCACGTCAATGCCCAGGGCATGGGCGATCAGGGTCGCATCCTCGCCGCCGTCCCCCAGGTGGATGACGGTATCCACCGGCGCGGCCAGATCGCAGGCCTGCAGGGCGAGCGGGTAGTTCCCGTGGGTATCCGAGATGACAAGTACGCGCATGCTGCTACTGTAGCAAAACTCGGACGTTAATGAAAACCAAAATGACGCAAGGCAGGTTCAGCCATGTCAAAGAAAAGCATGCTCGTCATCGCCGGAGTCGGCATAAGCCTGGTGGCCCTGTTCGTGGTGTCGGTCCTTATCGCCCGGGTGCTTCTGGGCACGACAGAGGCAGGGTTGGCGGATAAACCGGGAGTGGGCCTGGTGGAGGTCAAGGGGATGATCCTCGACTCCCGGGAGACGGTTCGGCAGTTGCGCTATTTCCTCAAGAAGGACACCGTCAAGGCGGTCGTGCTGCGGGTGGACTCCCCGGGCGGCGTGGTGGCACCTTCCCAGGAGATCAGCGACGAGGTGCGTAAGTTCGCCGCGAAAAAGAAAATCATCGTCTCCATGGGGAGCCTGGCCGCCTCGGGGGGGTACTACATCTCGGCCCCGGCCACGCTGATCTACGCCAACCCCGGCACCATCACCGCCAGCATCGGGGTGATCCTCAAGCTGTCCAACATCGAGGCGTTGATGGACAAGATCGGCATCAAGTCCTATACCCTCAAGACCGGCAAATTCAAGGATTCCGGCTCGCCTTTGCGTAAGTTCTCCGCAGAGGATCGGGCCATGCTCCAAGCGGTGATCGACAACACCCACGAACAGTTCGTGCGGGCCGTGGCCAGCGGGCGCAAGCTGCCGGTGGAGGAGGTCCGCACGATTGCGGACGGCCGCATCCTGTCCGGAGAACAGGCAAAAGCCCTGAAACTGGTGGATCGGCTGGGGACACTGCAGGACGCCATCGACGAGGCGGGCAGGCTGGCCGGCATCAGCGGGGAGCCGGAGGTGATCCAGGCTCCCAAGAAAAAACACAATTACCTGGACCTGCTGGTGGGCGGCATGGAAGAGCGGTTCAGCGGCACCCTGGGGAGCGCCGCAGGGGGGATGAAGCTGATGTACGAGGCGGAGTAGGGAAGTGGGGATTGGGGACTGGTAACCGGGGACTGGTGTTTACCAATCCCCAATCCCCGCTTATTTCCGCTTCTGCAGCTTGTCATGGGCATCCAGCAGGATGCGTTCCGTGGTGGCCCAGTCGATGCAGGCGTCGGTGATGGATACACCGTATTTCAGCTGGCTGTGATCCGCCGGAACCTTCTGGTTGCCCGCTTCCAGGAAGCTCTCGATCATCACCCCGGAGATGGATTCGTTGCCGTCCACCACCTGCTGGACGACGCTTTCCAGCACCTGCGGCTGCTTCTGGTAATCCTTACTGGAGTTGCCGTGGCTGCAGTCCACCATGATGGTGGGGAACAGCCCGCTCTTCTTCAGGCTCTCCTCGCTGTGGGCGATGTCTTCCGGGTGGTAGTTGGGTTTGCGCGAACCGCCCCGGAGCACGATATGCACGTCCGGGTTGCCCGAGGTCTGAATGATGGAGGTCCGTCCCTCGCGGTTGATGCCCAGGAAGCTGTGAGGGTGTTGGGCCGCGACCATGGCGTCCATGGCGATCTGCAGGTTGCCGTCGGTGCCGTTCTTGAAACCGATGGGGAACGACAGGCCGCTGGCCAGTTCGCGGTGCGTCTGGGACTCGGTGGTACGGGCACCGATGGCGCCCCACGAGATCATGTCGGCCACGTACTCCGGAGTGATCGGATCGAGCATCTCGTTGGCCACCGGTACCTCCAGCGCGGTTATGCGGCTCAGCAGTCCGCGTGCAATGCCCAGTCCCTTGGATATGAGGTGGGTACCGTTCATGTCCGGGTCGTTGATCAGCCCCTTCCAGCCTACGGTTGTGCGGGGTTTTTCGAAGTAGGCGCGCATGATCAGCAGCAGCTGGTCGCTGACGCGGCGGGAGAGGGCCGCCAGACGCTCGGCGTATTCCACGGCTGCCTCGGGGTCGTGGATCGAACAGGGGCCGACCACCACCATCAGGCGCCGGTCGCGACGCTGGAGTATCTCCTTGATCCGCTCGCGGCTCTTCATGACGAACTCCCGGTCCTTCTCGGAGAGCGGGAATACCTGGCGCAGGTCGGCCGGGGCGATGATGGGGGTGATGGCGGTTATCTTGAGGTTGTTGGTCTTGATCATGGGGATTGGCCTTTGGATTGGTCGAATATGCTTGCAGGTTCGCTAAGATAAAACTATTCTTTATAATTTGTCAATGTTTCTCCGGACCGATGCCAACCGGTTCCGATCTGAAATCCATGGGGAGGACTGTATGGATATGCACGGAGTAGTCGGTTATTTCATAGTCATTGCGGTGACCGCACTTGGGTTCCTGTTCATGGTGTCGTGGACGATCAAGTCGATCATCGCCAGCCAGGTTACCAGGCGGTACGAGTTGTTCCGCCAGCAATTGCAGTCGGAGGTCGGCCAGGCGCTGGAGCAGCTCAGGAAGACCATGGCCGAGGAAAAGATGGTGTTCGGGACCATGATGGATGGCCGGTCCGATTCGCTGGTCCAACTGTACGGGCTCATGATAGACGTTGCGAAAAACGGCCGGGAACTCTCCAAGCATGGATTGAACAATCTCCCCTTTGCCGTCGGTACGGTTCAGACGGTCCTGGCGTCAGCCCAGGAGTTTTTCGGCACGTACCAGAAAAACGGTATCTATTTCTCCGATGAATTCTGTGCCGCCATGGATCCCTTCCAGGTGAAGCACGAGAAGCTGGCGGCGGAGTTTGCGGCAGCGCTGCAGATGAAGGTGGCGACGCCGCAGGACGAACAGAACGTGATTGCGCATATCCAGAAGAGCTGGGGAGCTTTTGAGAACGACGTTCCAGGGGCCATAACCGAGATGAAGCGGGAGTTCCGCCGGCTGGTGGGTGGGGCGAGCAAGTGGTGGTAGGAGGC
>DATBXI010000125.1:0-2916 GCA_036514355.1 Desulfuromonadaceae bacterium | reverse complement strand
AAACGGGCGCGCCGGGAGATGGCGGTGGAAGCGGGCATGGACCGGGGGCACAGCTCCCGCTTCGATCTGAGCTATGATCCCGGCGTAACCACCGATCTTGCCCTGGCACTCCTGGACGTGCTGGAAAACGCCGCCAACCAGGTGGGCGCCGGGTTGGGGCATTTTCCCGAGGCCCGGGTGCCGGTGGTCATCTACCAGCGCGACGGTTTCAAAACAGTGACCGATTCCCCCGACTGGTCGGGTGGGATCTACGACGGCACCATCAGGCTCCCCTACGGCGGCCTGAAGGAGATTACCCCCCCCATGCGCGGGGTGCTGTTCCACGAATACGCCCATGTGGTGGTCTTTGACCTGACCCGGGGCAACTGTCCGCTCTGGCTGAACGAAGGGATCGCGGAATGGTTCGGCAGGACCCAGTATAACCGGCCCATGGCCGATCTGAGCCGCGCCGCCCGCCAGGGGACCTTTGCCGACTTCAGGCGGCTGGAAGGAAGTTTTAGCGGTTTTTCCCGGCAGGACGCGGCCCTGGCCTACCAGCAGAGTTACGCCATGGTCGATTACCTGGTGGCGACGTACGGCTGGCACCGGGTCAAGGAACTGCTGGTGGCACTGGGCAACGGCATGAACGTGGAGGCGGCAATCGCCGCCGCATGGAAGGAGTATGGCCTGAGTTACGCCGGGCTGGTGCGGGAATGGCAGGGGTACATGGAGCGGAACGCCATGCCCCGGTGATAAGCTGTTGCCTTACGGGAGGCTTTGTGATATAAAAATTTTTTTCGGTGAGTAGCGCAGTCTGGCAGCGCACCTGCCTTGGGAGCAGGGGGTCGGAGGTTCAAATCCTCTCTCACCGACCAGATATCTAGGGGTTGCGTTAGTGGCGCAACCCTTTTTCGTTGAAAATCACAGAGAATTGCAGGGGTGTTTTGGGAAACCCCATACCAAAAGGGCAATTGCGATTCTGGTCTGATGTAGGTTGATGAAGTGACCAACATGGGGTAAAAGAAACGGTATCACACTATGAAAACATACCGCCCATTGGGCCGAAATTATTTTGGCACTCAGGTTGATGCCATCGTCAAGGATATTACAGTGGTCAGACTTATAATCGCATCCATGCTACTGGCAACACATTTACTGTCACATGCCGCTTTGGCAGAGCCTGCGCCTGTGCAAAAAACAGCAACGGTGCGGAAAAACAGGCATGTTGCCAACAAAACGAGCTATGACCAAAGTAAAAGCAGTACCGTATCCATGTCTAAGGAAGAACAGCAAATCATGGGCGATAGAAACAAGGCAGATGGTAAGCCTCTGAAGAACAGGTCTGAGAGTGCATACGATAAGGCACGTAAGAGCGTAGATGAATACATCTACGGCAAGAGTCCCCGGCGGAAATACTACGATTTATGACCACTGCACCGTTTATTATCGCAACGAGGATCTCAAGATGTGCCATGTCACCGTAACATAATCAGGGCGGCTCGAACCGTCATCTCTCACCGGACAACAGGCACGTGCATGCATTTTGCACGTGCCTGTTTCGTATGTCGTGCGGGTGCCGCACGCAACCGTTCGGCATCTCCCTCATATGATCGAATCCGATCCCGCAGCCATCTCTTCCCTGACCGTTGTCAGCAGCTCCGCGCACACGACGATCAATTCCTGCCGAAGTCTCTCCGCATCCGATGAAAGTTCGATATCCACTGATTCGGCAAAATACTTGAACTTGGCGACAACATCCTCGAACTGCTCGATAGTACAATTCATGATTGGTTCCCTTTGCGATCAACTGGGTGTAGTCCTGCGCGGCACCTGCCTGACGGCGACTATACCGTTCCCCATCCTTTGCGGTCAATACGTAATCCAATGGAGCGTGGCGGATGCCCCAGACGCCAGGCCGCAATTCCCGATATTTTACCTTTAGAGACAATTTAATTTGAAATCATTCAAAAATTTACGTACGCCTCATTTGACATTTGATTAAAGTAAACTATTATTTATGTATACAAAACAATTGGGTGGAATGACAGATAAATTCAGGCGCAGTCAGTGCCTGCGAACGGAAGGAACGAGACAGCGCCATAGATGACATTCGGGTGTTACCGGTTTGAAACTCAGGTGGATAGAGGGAGGTTGCCATGAAAATGGAAGAGTTTGCCGGCATCGAACAGCATCTGGGCGGTATCTCCCGCAGGGATTTCATCAAATTTTGCTCTGTCATGGCTGTGGGCATGGGGCTGCCGCTCGGTGCAGGCCTCAAGATCGCTGAGGCCATCGCCAGTCCCAAGCGCCCGTCGGTAATCTGGCTCTCGTTCCAGGAATGCACCGGCTGCGTCGAATCTCTGCTACGCTCCAACCATCCCACCCTGGAGCACCTCATCCTCGACCTGATCTCCCTCGATTATTCGGAGACCCTGAGCGCGGCAGCGGGCCACCAGGCGGAAAGCGCCAAGGAAAAATCGATCCGTGACAACACGGGGAGGTTCATCCTCGTGGTGGACGGTGCCGTCCCCACCAAGGACAAGGGGATCTACTGCAAGATCGCCGGCAGGACCGCCCTGGAGGTCCTCAAGGAGACGGCGCCCCAAGCCGGGGTGATTCTGGCCATGGGCTCGTGCGCCTCGTGGGGTGGGGTCGCCGCTGCCGGCGTGAACCCGACCGGGGCCAAGGGGGTGCCGGAGATCATCACCGACCGGCCGGTCGTTTCGATCCCTGGCTGTCCGCCGAACCCGTATAACCTGCTCTCCACCATCCTGCATTATCTCACCTTCAACAAGCTTCCGGCCCTGGATCAGGGGGGCAGGCCCCTGTTTGCCTATAGCCGCCTGATCCACGAGAACTGCGAGCGCAGGCCCCACTTTGACGCCGGCAGGTTTGCGCAGCGGTTAGGGGACGAGGTACACCGGAGCGGCGGCTGCC
>DATBXI010000124.1:0-7437 GCA_036514355.1 Desulfuromonadaceae bacterium | reverse complement strand
TGGGGCACCTGCCGCTTCTCAAGGCCTTCGTTGACCGCGATACCCCCCTGCTCGTTCTCGATGCCGGAAACCCGTTCTTTACCCCACAGCGGGCGGCCATGAGTTTCAACGAGCTGATGGTGGAGTGCGAAGCGAATTACCGGCGGGTGGCCGGCTTCGCCGAGGAGCTGACCGAGGAACAGTTGGCGCGAACAGCGCATATTCCGGAGTTGAAAGAGTCGCCGCTCGGCGAGTACCCCACGCTCGAGGGGATGATCCATGGACTGGGCGAGTTCCACATCCAGTTCCACATCGACCACCTGCATGAAATCCTGGCGGCGCTTGCGCAGAACGAGTAGGGACGGGCTTCAGGCGCAAGCATAAATCCGTACTTCCGGTTCCGCTGCCAAGAGTGGCGCCAGCGCGGCTACCACTTCATTGTTGAACAGCGGACTTTTCAGGTATCCAGCAGCATGCTCCACCGTATCAAATCCATGCAGCACTTGGACATCATCCTCGCGGAGCAGCAGTTCCTTCGACCGCGCTCCCGGGATGCCTTGCAGGAATGGCTCCCGGTAATCATGATAGACCTTGGCCGCCGACGGCCGATTCTCGCGGGCTATTTTTAATGTGATTTGCAGATATGCTCCAGTCATGACGCTCTCCTTTCTTTGCGCTCATGCAGTGTAGTAAGGCGGCCAATCGGCCGCCCCTTGCTGCCGGCGTGACATCTGGCGCGGTGCCAGATCAACTCATCGTTACGATACACCTCGCATACCCGGTGCAGCGGGATGGAAAGGGGCTCTCCGGCGGCATCGATCAACTGGAAGGAGAAGCGATCATCCGGATCGAACCGCACCTGGTCGCGCGGCACCCGGATTACCCCACCCGCAAGGCGATCGTAGTAACCGATGGTGAATTCCCCCCTGCTGAATTCCCGGTCCCACCGAATACGGTTGAGCAGTTCACGGATCGTTATCATGAAATGAAAAAGGCGGCCAGAGGCCGCCCTTCCTCATGCGGTACGTGTATAGGCCAGTACCGCCATCTCGTCTTCATGCCCGTTGCTGTCGATGGTGTACATCCTGAACTCAAGGGTGTTGTCGTCCACGATCCTGGTGACATTGCGCCAGGTGAGCGGGCCGCGCACCGGGTCATCGTAGCTGCTGGTCTGAGTGATGGTGCTGCCGTCGCCAGAGCCGGTCCCTTCGAAGTGGTAAATCCCCGTACCGAACGAGTCGAGCCAGGTGGACACGTATTTCTCCGTGTGGTTGTCGTACCCGGTGAACCCGATGCCGGTGAACGGAGTCCCCAACATATCCCCTTTGAAATCCTGCTGCAGGAACCGTCCGCCCAGTACCATCCGCTGCTCTGATACCCCCGTATGCTCGATCCAGTCACCGCCGGGCTCCATCCTGCAGTTTCCCTTCATGCTCCAGGTGCCGGCCATGCGCGCCAGCAGTTTGTGGGGAACACCGGGAGTTGCCAACTCGGCGTAGATATCCATCGCAGACGGCTCTTTTCTCTGCGCTGATTCTCGTGCCATGACGTTTCTCCTTTGTACGATCCTCTTGGACTTCTGTCTCCATTATAGCGCCATTGCCATAGCGGGTGACGTCTTTCTACGGAGCCGGCTGATCTCCGACGAATTCGCGGACACCGGACGTACTTCAGAAGGCGGCCGATTGGCTCCCCTTCTTGCTTTTCGGGGACTGCGCCAGTATACTCGTCCCAGTAGCGGTCGGAAAAGCAGGATCAACGGGAGAGGGAGGAAGTCATGAAACGGGTACTGATAACGGCTGTTGCAGTAGGTGTTCTGGCCCTCCCTGCCCATGCCGCCCGGCAGGTGTATCTCAAAGACGGCGGGGTGATCAAGGCCCAATCGGTCTGGCGCTCCCACGGCAAGGTTCAGGTGCTGGTCAACCGTGATACCCTGGTGGAGTTCTGGCCCGCAGAAGTGGAAATGAAGCGAACCTTTCCGAAACGGCATCCGGTCCCGCGAAAACAGGCGGCTGCCGGTCGGCAAGCACCAACGGCCCCGAATGGACCTGTCGCCGTTCAAAAACCGGAGGAGAAAAAGAGCGGCATGTCCCTTCCCAAGATGCCGAAACTTCCGGAAGCGAAACCCGAAAGCCTGATGCCGGGGGGCGACGAAGGGGCCATCAGAAAACACAAGCGCGAGATGCTGGAAAAGACAGGCGAGTAGGAGCCGCATGACCAAATCACAACTCCTCGAAACAATCATTGCCCGGCTGGAATCCGATCTGGCCCTGTTCACCGCCGCAGCGCGGACGGCCCACGCGGCGGCCACCCATGAGGAGTGCATCCCTGACAACAAGTATGACACCACCGCCCTGGAGGCATCCTACCTCGCGCAGGGGCAGGCCAACCGCGCGCAGGAGATCCGGATGAGCCTGGAAGCGTACCGCGCCCTGACGCTGCAGACGTTCGACGAGACCATGCCGATCCGCCTGACCGCCCTGGTGACCCTGGAAGACGAGGCCGGGGGAGAACGGCGGATGTTCATCGGCCCCCAGGCGGGAGGCATGAAGATTGCCTACCCTGATGGGGAGATCGTGGTGATCACGCCGGCGTCCCCCCTGGGGCGGAACCTGCTCGGCCTCCTGGCCGGCGACGAGCTGAAGGTAGAGGACGCCGGTGACGGAGCGACCTATACCATCGTGGCGGTCACCTAGGGAATTGGGGACACTTCCCAAGAAATTACAAAGGGACTGGCTGCTTGCGCCAGTCCCTTTGTCGTTCACACAACTCCGCTAATTATCCGGAAAGAGTCCGGGGACGCTATCGCTTCTCCCCAACGGCGCGTTTATCCCTTCTGCGCCGCCAGGCGGCACGGCCGCCAAAGAAGGCCCCGGCCAGGGCCAATACCCAGATGGTGATGGTGACCGCTGTTTCACTGGTGGTGATCATGACCGTGCCTCCGTGCCGTCACGCCAGCCGGAAACCGGCCCCGGCAAACTGGATATTGGCCGGATCTTCGCAGAGCGGCGGCGAAACCGCATGCACCCCTCCGCACGCCGGACAGCTCCCCACAAAGGTCTCGAGGGTGAAGGGGGCACCGCATCCCTGACAGGTGGCCGGCAACCCGTCGGGCAGCGGCCGCATCCTGAGCGCGCCGCCATGGGCCTGTGCAACGAACTCCACCAGATCCCTGCCTTCCGCAAATGGCCCAACACCGGCACCATGGCCGCATCCACAATTTCCCATTGTTCAAACTCCTCCTGTTGAGCAGCCCTCTCGCGAGCGCTCCTGTTTGTCATGATTGCACACCATACCGCGAATCGGCTGGCGCAAACATGATGCAAGTCAAATATCGTCGCGTCCAATCAGGGACAGCGGCTAGCGGCCAAACTGCTGCCTTTGCTGTTTCGAAGTACATTTTTGTTGTCTTATTTTCCAACGCATGTCATGATTTGGATACTTAATAAGGTACTAAAAGAGGTTCAATAATGAATACCATCCCTGCCCAAGAACTCAAACGCCGCGGCATTGCCGCGGTTGACGGTCTGATCGAATCGGGCGACGTGCATGTGATCCGCAACAACCGTCCCGAATACGTGGTACTCACCGAGGCGCGCTACAAAGAACTGGTGGCCGAGGCCGAGGAGGCGTATGTGGCCCGGGTGAAGGCGTCGCTTGAGGATGTGAAGGCGGGCCGGGTGCGAAGATTCGCCTCTGCCGACGAACTGTTACAAGCGCTCGATGCTGACGGGGAGTGAGCGTGTTCAACATTACCACTTCGGAACAATTCATCCGTCAGGCGGGGAAGTTCTTCAAAAAGCACCCTGATCTCAAGTCCCGCTTTGCCGCGACCATCACCGCCCTGCAACAGGATCCGTTTCAACCAAGCCTCGGGCTTCATCAGCTCACCGGCAAACTTTCAGGGTGTCATGCCGTCAGGCTGACCTATTCCTACCGTATTACCTTGACCCTGCTGATCACCGAGCATGAAATCATCCTGCTCGACATCGGCAGCCACGATGAGGTGTACCGGTAGGCTGCGACTGAAATCAGCCTGTCTCACATAAAAAAAGGCCAAGGGACGTGTGTCCCTTGGCCTCTTCTGCCTGCGACGGATTGATCAATTACTGTTTCACATCCAACTCCGCACTACTGGTACTGTATATAGAGCGGCTTCGGATTCAGCTTGAGTACCGTCTGGGGCGACAGGAGCGGGTCCCCCTTTTTGGTGTCATTGTGGTAGAAGAGCTTGAAGCCGGTATACTGAACCGGTTCGGCCACCACATAACTCATGTACGAATCCCGCTTCAGCCAGGGCGCACCCCAGCCATCCATATGCATGACCATCTGCACTTCCGGCCGCAGCTTGATCTCTCGCGCGTTGGTGACTCCCCCCTTGGTGAAGCGGTGGACGGTGAAGACCTTGGGCGGGAGCTTGTACTTTTTGACCAGATCCCGTAAGTAGCCGGAGGCGTAGTTGATGTCGGCCGCATCGTAGGTGCCGATCTTCGTTCCCGGCTTCTTGCCGCTCTTGATCAGGTTGAATTCCGGATCGATCCCCAGGTGGACGTCCGGGTTTTTCAGGATCCACTCAAAGCGCGGCAGTACGGCGCGGAGATCGTCATGGCCGGTCTGGATGTCGATGAACATGATGGCGCCCGCCTCGTGTGCCCATTCATACACCTGGTTGACGAGTTTGTCGGGAACGACCATGCGGTATTTGCCGTCCTTGCCGGGTGCGCCCTGTGCCACCACCGCGATCAGGTGCAGGGCCGGCTGGACCGGGGTCGCCGGATCCGCGGCCTGCCATTTGGCAACCTCACCCTTCAGCTTTTGCAGCATTACGTCCTTGGGGAATTCCCCCAGTGCTCCCATTTTCTTTGACAGCGGGTTGCCGTAATAGGCCACGATGCGCTTGTTCGGCAGGATCGAGCCGGGCAGCGGTGTCGGGCAGTTGACCGGCCAGCCGCATTTTTTTGCGTACGCCGGGTCTTCTCCGTTGTTGTACTTGACCTTGGGGGCGGTACGCGCAGATGAGGTGTTGGCCAGGACTGCTGCCTTGCGAACGGCGCTGCTGGTGGCGGAAAAGGCGGTCTGCTCGACATGGTTTGTGGTGATGCCGGCGGTGGTGGCGGCGGGTGTGGGTACTTTTTGTTCGGTGCAGGCTGTCAGGGTGGCGATGATGACGAACATTGAAACGGTTACTTGCCAAAACTTCACGTAAACTCCTTGTTGCAGGTTGGTTGAGGGGTGCCGGGATGTGAGGCCAGGGGAATCGCACCCGCGGCCTCTTTCTCCGGACGGACTGATAATTACAGTTTCACATCCAGCTCATTCTGGGTCAACTGCTCGCGCACCTGCTTCTTCCTGATCAGCACCAGGTCGCCGCTGCGGGTTTTCATGACCGCACCCGGCTTGCGATGCGAGTTATAGTTTTCCGGCGACATGCTCTCGGAATAGGCTCCCGTGCCGCCGATGACCACATAGTCGCCGATTTCCGGCTCGGCAATCAGCAGCGGCACGATGTTGCCGTCTTTGTCCAGACGCACCGAATCGCCGCTCTCGCAGCACCGCCCCACGATGCCGAACGATTTCAGCCCGGTGGCCGGCGCCTGGTCGTACTCGCTGGACAGCAGGGTGCCGTCCTGGCGCACGATGGCAATGGGATGCTCGGAGCCGTACAGCAGCGGGCGGGTCAGCAGTTCCATGCCGCCGTCGACGATCAGGAAGTTCACCTCGTTGGTCAGCTTCTTGTCGATGATCCGGGCGACGATATGGCCCGAGTTGGCCACCACAAAGGTGCCCGGCTCGATCTCCATCTGCAGTTCGCGGCCGGTTGCCGCCTTGAACTCCTGAATCCGCTGCGTCGCATAGGCGCCCAGCGACGCGATGTCGGCCTGTTTTTCCCCCGGCATGCGGGCGACCTTGAGCCCGCCGCCGAAGCTTACGGTGGTGGCATCCGGGAAATAGGTCTTCACGAAGCCCAGCTCACGGTCGATGTTCTCTCGCCATTTTTCCGGGTCGCCCCCGGAGCCGATATGGACATGCACCTGGGTGAAGCGCAGTCCCTGCTCGTCGGCCAGGGCCTTGACCTGCGGGACATCACGCAGGTGCACTCCGAAGCAGGAATATTCGCTGCCGGTGTCGCGGGTGGCGCTTTCGCCGCCGCCGGCGGCTCCCGGGTGGACCCTGATGGAGAGGTCGATGCTGTTGGCTTTGGCAAAGTCGGCAATCAGTTGATACTGCAGCATGGAGCAGACGTTGTACTTCAGTCCGGCACGGATCATTGTCTCCAGTTCGGAGCGCTCTTCGCCGGACGGAACCTCCTGGGTCGTCAGCATCATCCGGCTGTAGGGGATCCCGGCGCTATGGGCGCGGGCCGCTTCATCGACGGACGAGCAGTCCAGGTCCAGTCCTTTGTTGGTGACGACACGCAGCACGGTGCGATCCGAGTTCGCCTTCATGGCGTAGCGGACATGCAGGCCGTACGCATTGGGCATGTTCAGCAACTGTTCGCAACTGTTCTCGATGTATTCCTGATCATGCAGATATACCGGCGTTCCCCACTGCTGGGCGATTTTCGGGATGAGCGCTGCGTCCAGTTTGGTCGGACCGAAGTGTTTCATTGTCATGCTTTCAACCCCATTAATGTAATATGGTACCGCATCCCCGATCCCTCTAGGGCAACGTGAAGAGGTGGATATATCTATGTAGCATTTTCGACGGTTGCAACGCAATACCTCTCTGGAATTTTTGTGGCAATCATCGACCGCCTCGGCGGGTGAACAGGAGACTGCATTATCCGCCCAATACCCCCCTGATCCGCTCGAACTCATCCCCCATCCCTTCCCGGCGCGACCAGCGCGCCACCTCTTCCAGATCGACCTCGGCATCTTTTGCCACCATGATCGCCTGCTCCAGGCACTGCCGATCCTTCCAGTGATAGTAATTAGCGAGCCGGTCCTTGACGCAATCCGTCGGGGAGAGGAGGCGCAGCGAGCCGGTGGCAAACTCCAATTGCGCCACGTTGCTAACCGGTTCAGCGCCAATGGCCAGCGGACCGGAGGGGAATTCCACGAAGTACGGCGTGTCGGGGTGGGTGAAGTAGCGGTCCTTCTCCTGGAAGCCGATGGCCGCCAGGCTGGCGGCGATCCGCTTCCGCGTTGATCTGCCCTCCTCGATGAAGTCCAGGTCATAGGAGAGGTAGCGGTTGGCGGTGTAGATCGAGACACAACTGCCGCCGGTCAGCACGACCTTGATGCCGTCCTGACGCAGATGGGCGGCCACATAGGCGGCTGCCTCGCCGATGGTCATCTCCTTGAGGGGCTTCACAGCGGTTTGCCCTTACGCCGCGGCCGCCGCCTGCTTTCCAGGAGGCTGGCGCGCATATCCTCCGGATAAAAGGAGAGCGCCTTGTCCAGCAGGGCCTTCAGCTCCTTAAGGAACGGGTAGCGCGGATTGAAGGCGTAGAGGCGG
>DATBXI010000123.1:0-3288 GCA_036514355.1 Desulfuromonadaceae bacterium | reverse complement strand
GGGCCTGCCGGTACTGGGCCTCGGCCGCTAGCACGTTCTGGTTCGAGATGACGACCTGCTCTTCCAGTGCGTTCAACTGCGGGTCATTGAACAGCTCCCACCAAGCCCCCGTGAGGGTGTGGTCCCGGGGTTGCGCCTGCTTCCAGCCCTCCACCTCCTTGAAGGTCGCCGGCATCTCCGGCGGGGCCTGCGGCCGGACGTAATTGGGGCCCACCGTGCAGGCGGAGAGGAGGGTGACTACCCCAAACACCAGAATGAGTTGTATCGTGTTCATAGGGTTCCGTCCTTTATGGCATTTCCTTCTCTTCATAACTCCCCCCGCCCCCTCTTATCTTAAGAGGGGGGACTGAAAGCTCCTCCCCTTAGCCCTCATCCTATCCTTCTCCCCGAGGGAGAAGGTATACTTTTCACCCTCTCCCTCGGGAGAGGGTGGCCAAAGGCCGGGTGAGGGGTTATCTTTTCCCCCGCTTCCGCTCCACCCACAGCCTGAGACGGTCCATGTAGAGGTAGATCACCGGTGTGGTGTACAGGGTCATCATCTGGCTGAAGATCAAGCCGCCCACGATGGAGATGCCCAGGGGGCGGCGCAGCTCGGAACCCACGCCGGTTCCCAGGGCCAGGGGGAGGGCGCCCAGGAGCGCGGCCATGGTGGTCATCATGATCGGCCGGAAGCGCAACAGGCACGCCTCGTAGATGGCCTCCTCGGGCCCTTTGCCCTCGTTGCGCTCGGCAGCCACGGCAAAATCCACCATCATGATGCCGTTCTTCTTGACGATGCCGATCAGGAGGATCACGCCGATGATGGCGATGAGGCTCAGGTCGGTGCGGAAGAGCATCAGGGCCAGCACGGCCCCCACTCCGGCCGATGGCAGGGTGGAGAGGATGGTGATGGGGTGCACGTAGCTCTCGTACAGCACGCCCAGCACGATGTAGACCGTCACCAGGGCCGCCAGGATCAGCAGCGGCTGGTTCTTGAGGGAGGCCTGGAAGGCCTGGGCCGTGCCCTGGAAGCTGCCCCGGATGGTGGCCGGCATCCCCAGCTGCCGGGTGGCGGCCTCGATCGCCCTGACCGCATCCCCCAGAGCCACGCCGGGGGCAAGGTTGAACGACAGGGTGATGGACGGGAACTGTCCCTGGTGGTTCACTGCCAGCGGCGTGGCGGTCGGCTCGTAGTGGGTGAACGCGGACAGTGGCACCTGGGTGCCGTTGGACGATGGTACGTAGATGTCCCGCAGGGTCTCCGGGCTCTGCCAGAAGCGGGGGTCCACCTCCATGACCACGTGGTACTGGTTCAGCAGGGTGTAGGTGATCGATACCTGGCTCTGGCCGAAGGCGTTGTAAAGAGTGCTGTCGATCACCTGGGGGGTGATGCCCAGCCGGCTGGCGGTTGCGCGGTCGATCACCAGTTCGGCCTGTCGTCCCTTGTCCTGCTGGTCGCTGTTCAGGTCCACCAGTTGGGGGACGGTGCGCAGCTTCTGAAGCACCCGCTGGGACCAGGTGTTGAGTTCGTTCAGGTCCGCACTCTGCAGGGTGTACTGGTAGAGGGCGTTGCTGATCCTGCCGCCGACCCGCAGGTCCTGCACCGGTGCCAGAAACGCCGGGGCGCCCGGCACTCCCATCAGTTTTCCCCGCAGCCGCCTGATCACGTCGTTGGCGCTGGCCTTACGTTTTCCGAAGGGCTTCAGGGCGATGAACATCCGGCCGGTGTTGGTGGTGGAACCGCCGCCGCCGGTAAAGCCGATCACGTATTCCACGTCCGAGTCTTTTTTGATGATGTCCACGATGCGGGCCAGCTTCTGCTCCATGGCCTGGAACGAGGTGTCCTGGGCTGCCTGGATGTTGCCCACGATGCGACCGGTATCCTGCTCGGGGAAAAACCCCTTGGGCACGAGCACGAACAGGAGCACGTTGACCCCTACCGTCGCCAGGGTGACGGCGAGCATGATGCGGGAATGGGCCAGGGCCCAGGCCAGGGTCCGCTCGTACAGGGTGTGCATCCGGGAGAACATCCATTCGCTGGCTCGGTAGACGGCCCCGTGCTCCCGCTCTTCCTCGGCCCTGAGTAGGGTGGCGCACATCATGGGGGTGGCGGTCAGCGAAACCACGAGCGAAACCATGATCGCCGTGGAGAGCACCACGGCGAACTCGCGGAACAGGCGGCCGACCATGCCTCCCATCAGCAGGATCGGGATGAACACGGCCACCAGGGAGACGCTCATGGAGAGGACCGTGAAGGCGATCTCCTTTGACCCGGACATGGCCGCCTGGAACCGGCTCTGCCCCATCTCCCGGTAGCGGGTGATGTTTTCCAGCACCACGATGGCGTCGTCCACCACGAAGCCGGTGGCGATGGTCAGGGCCATGAGGGAGAGGTTGTCCAGGGAATAGCCGCACAGATACATCACCGCGAAGGTACCGATGATCGACACCGCCACGGCCACGGCCGGGATGAGGGTGGCGCGGACGTTGCGCAGGAACCAGAACACCACCAGGATCACCAGCATCCCCGAGATCATGAGCGAGATCTCCACGTCATGCAGGGAGCCGCGGATGGGCGGGGTGCGGTCCAGGACCACCGACAGCTTGATCGACCCCGGCAGGGACGCCTCAAGTTGCGGCAGCAACTCGCGCACGCTGTCCACGGTCTCGATGATGTTGGCCCCGGGCTGGCGGAACAGGATCACCATGACCGCGGGCTTGCCGTTCACCAGGCCGGTGGAGCGCACGTCCTCCACCGAATCCCGGACGGTCGCCACATCCTTCAGTTGCAGCGCCGCGCCCGCACGGTAGCTGATCACCAGCGGCAGGTACTGCTCGGCCCTGCGGAGCTGGTCGTTGGTGCGTACCTCCCAGGTCCGGTCCTTCGAGGCCACCTCGCCCTTGGGCCGGTTGACGTTGGTGGCGGCCAGCACGGCGCGCACGTTATCCAGGCTGATGCCGTATTTGCTGAGACTCAGGGGATTCAGCTCCACCCGCACCGCAGGCAGCGAACTCCCCCCCACGAAGACCTGGCCGACCCCCTTTACCTGGGAGAGCTTCTGCGCCAGGATGGACGAGGCGGCGTCGTACATCTGCGGCTTGCTCATGGAGTCGGAGGTGAGCGACAGGATCAGGATCGGGGCGTCGGACGGATTGACCTTGCGGTAGGTCGGGTTGCTGGGAAGGTTGGCGGGCAGGTCGCTGCGGGCGGCGTTGATGGCCGCCTGCACGTCACGGGCCGCGCCGTCGATGTCGCGGTTCAGGTCGAACTGCAGGGTGATGCTGGTGGCACCGCGGGTGCTGGTGGAG
>DATBXI010000122.1:0-5773 GCA_036514355.1 Desulfuromonadaceae bacterium | reverse complement strand
GTTGATCATACCGCTGGATGGATCGAGCCGGTAGTCGGTGGTGTTGCTGGTTAGGCTGGCCAGCAGCGAGCTGGTGGATGTCGTGCCCTGCTGGAGGCTCGGAAAAATCTCGGGGCTTTGGGCGATGACCGGGCTGACGTTGAAGATGTCCTTGACCTCGTATTTGTACATCCAGAAGGTGCCCAGGAAGTCGGCGATCGGATAGCCGGCCTTGATATCGCCGCCGGTCAGGCGGCGGCTGAAGTCGATGTAGTCGCGCTCCGAGCGGTAGATGTCGGCGCCCACGGTCCACTTGCTGTCCAGGAAATAGGGGTCGGTCAGGCCCACGGAGTAGGTGGAGGACTTGCCCCCGATGGAGGCGGAGAGGTTCCCCTTGAGCCCCAGACCCAGGAAATTGCCCTGCTGGACCGAACCCTGGCCGATAAAACCGTCCAGGGAGCTGTAGCCGCCGCCGATGCTGAAGGTGCCGGTGGGCTTCTCCTTGACATTCACGTTGACATTGAGCTTGTCCCGTTCGCTTCCCTTGGCGGTGGCCACGGTGGCCTCCTCGAAGAAGCCCAGGTTCATCAGGTTCTGCTTGCTTTTCTTGATGCCGGTGGCGCTGTACAGTTCACCCTCGGTCACTTTCAATTCACGGCGGATGACCTTGTCGCGCGTCTTGGGGTTGCCGGTGATGGCGATGCGCTCGATATGGACCAGTTCCCCCTTGTCCATGTCAAAGGTCACATCCACGGTCTTTTTGTCCGGGTCGGGCTTGATGATCGGGTTGACGTTGGCAAAGGCATACCCCTTGTCGCCGTAGGCATCGGTGAGGGTGGCGATGTCGCCGCGCAGGGTGGCGCGGCTGAAGATCTCGCCCGGCTCGGTTTTCAGCTTCTTGCGCAGCTCGGCGGCGGACTCCAGCATGTCCCCCTTGAAGCCGATGGCATCGACCTTGTACTGGTCCCCCTCGGTGATGCCGACAAACACCTCCAGGCTGTCCTTGGCATCGGTGAGCCTGACCGTCGGTTCGCCCACCTTGACGTTGATGTAGCCGTTGTTCAGATAATAGTCGGTGAGCAGCAGGGCATCGTTCTTAAGCACCTCTTCCTTGTACGTGCCCGCTCCGGTCAGCCACGACAGGAACCACTTCTCCTTGGTTTCCATGACCCCCTTGAGCGTGCGGTCGCTATACACCTTGTTGCCGTCGAAATGGATGGTGCGAATGAGGATCTTATTCCCCTCGACGATACTGAAGGTGACCGCCAGTTCGCCGGAGGTGCGTTTGTTGACGTGGGGCGTGACCTCGGCCAGGTAATACCCCTCATCGCTGTAGAGCTTCTTGATCTTGACCACCGACCTGTCCAGGTCCTTCTGGGAGAAGATGGTGTTCTGCTTGATCTCCAGGGCTTCCTTGAGTTTGTCTTCCTTCAACTCCTTGTTGCCCTCGAACCGGATGTCCCTGACAACCGGTTTTTCCTGCACCGTGTAGACCAGCACGGGCCCCTTGTCGGATTCTTCCGTTGATGCCTGGACATCCTGAAAGTGCCCCATCTTGTAGATGGCGCGCAGGTCGGCGTCGGTCTTGTCCGCATAGAGCGTGTCGCCGGCCTTCATCGTGACAACGTTGAGGATGGCCGTCGTCTCGATGCGCTTGTTCCCCTTGACAACAACCGCGGCGATCTTCTCCCCCTCGGCGAACAGTGGACGCGCGCAGACGAGTTGAAACAGGCATGCGGCAATGACGAGATACGTGGATATGGGCACACTCCCCCCGAACATCATAAAAATTTATTCCAGTCTGCCGTCCGTCAGCCGGACGACCCGCCCCATGGCATTGGCGAGGCGCTCGTTGTGGGTGACCACCACCAGGGTCAATCCTTTTCGCTGCTGCAGATCCGCCAGCAGGGCATGCACCCCGTCACTGGTCCGCATGTCCAGGTTGCCGGTCGGTTCGTCCGCCAGGAGCAATTCCGGCGACAGGGCCAGGGCACGGGCAATGGCCACCCGCTGCTGTTCACCCCCCGACAGCTCCCCGGGCCGATGGCTCAGGCGATGGGCCAGCCCCACATCCGCCAGCAGTTCCTCGGCTGTTGCCCGCGCCGTCTCCTTGGTCACCCTGGCGATCAGGGCCGGCATCATGACGTTCTCCAGGGCGGTAAATTCGGGCAGCAGGTGGTGGAACTGGAACACGAAGCCAATGCTCCGGTTACGAAACAGCGCCAGATCCCGGTCGTTCTTGCGGAATATGTCCGCCCCCTGGTACAGGATCGACCCCTCCGTGGGGCGGTCCAGCGCCCCCAAGAGGTGGAGCAGGGTGCTTTTGCCGGCTCCGGACGCCCCCACCAGGGCAACCGTCGTGCCCTGTTCCAGGTCCAGGTCGATCCCTTTCAGCACCTCCACCCGGTTGGGGCCGGTGTGGTAGGTCTTGCAAAGGCCGCGCACCTCCAGCAGGTTACTCATAGCGTAACGCCTCCGCCGGGAGCATTCTCGACGCCTGCCACGAGGGGTAGAGGGTGGCGATGAAGGAGATCAGCACCGCCGTCACCGAGATCAGCACCACGTCGGATGGAATCACCAGCGAGGGGAAGTGGTCCAGGTAGTAGACGTCTTTGCTGAAGAAGTTCAGCCCTGTGACCTTCTGGATGGTGGTGATGATCGGCTCCAGGTTGAGGGCCACCACCAGCCCCGAGATTACGCCCAGGATGGTGCCGGTGATGCCGATGATCAGCCCCTCCAGCACGAATATCTTCATGATGCTGGCGCCGGTGGCTCCCATGGACTTGAGGATGGCAATATCCCTGGTCTTCTCCATCACCACCATGAACAGGGTCGAGGCGATGCCGAAGGCCGCCACCAGCACGATCAGGGTCAGGATGACGAACATCACGATCTTCTCGGTCTTGAGGGCGAACAGGATGTTGCGGTTCATCTGCATCCAGTCGCGGGCATAGTAGCCGGGCCCCAGCAACCCGTTGATGTCTCGGGCCAGCTCGCCGGTGCGATAGACATCGTCGACCTTGACCTGTACGCCGGTGACCGTATCGTCCAGGTCGAAGAACGCCTGTGCCTGGTGCAGGCTGACGTAGGCCAGGGTGGAGTCGTACTCGAACATGCCGGTGTTGAAGATGCCGGTCACCCGGAAGGGTTTCATCTTCGGCATCATCCCCAGGGGGGTGATGGTGCCCACGGGGGAGATGACGTTGATCTTGCTCCCCACGGTGATGTTGAGGCGCTTGGCCAGTTCCTTGCCCAGCATCAGCCCCGGCAGGGCGGGTGACCCGTTATCCCCCTTCCAGTCCAACTCGTCGATGCTCCCCTCGACCACCGACTTGCTCAGCCGGGTAACCTGGCGGTCGGATGGCACATCAATCCCCCGCAGTACCACACCGGAGACGTTCTTGCCGGTGGAGAGCATGACCTGGTTGTAGATGAAGGGCGTGGTGGCCACCACCCCCTTGAGTCCCTGGATTTGCTCCATCACGTGGCGATAATCGTCCATGGGGGGGCCGCTCCTGAGGACCACGATGTGGGCATTGGTCCCCAGGATCTTTTCCTTGAGGTCCTCCTCGAAACCGGTCATGACCGCCAGCACCACGATCAGCGCCATGACACCCAGAGTTACCCCGGCAGTGGAAATGAAGGTAATGATGGAGATAAAGGTCGATTTACGCTTGGCCTTGAGATAGCGCAGGCCGATAAAGAGTTCAAATGGCATATGTAAACCCGGTGACTGGGAATTGGGGACTGGGGACTGGAAAAGCTTTCACCAGTCCCCAATTACCAATCCCCAGTTCCTACTTTTCCTTTCGCAGTTGCGGGAAGAGAATCACGTCGCGGATGGAGGCCGAGTCGGTCAGGAGCATCACCAGCCGGTCGATGCCGATCCCCTCGCCCGCCGTGGGGGGGAGGCCGTACTCCAGGGCGCGCACGTAGTCCTCGTCCATGTAGTGTGCCTCCTCGTCACCCATGGCCTTGGCGGCAACCTGCGCCAGGAAGCGCTCCTTCTGGTCCACCGGGTCGTTCAGCTCGGAAAAGGCGTTGGCAATCTCGCGGCCGCCGATGATCAATTCGAAACGGTCCACAACGTCCGGGTTGTGGTCGTTCCTGCGCGACAGCGGTGAAACCTCGGTCGGGTAGGCGGTGATGAAGGTCGGCTGGATCAGCTTGTGTTCCACGACCTCTTCGAAGATCTCCATGATCAACCTGCCGTGGCCGATGTCGGCCGGCAGATCGAGGCCGATGCTCCGGGCATAGGCCAGGGCCAGATCCCGGTCGTCCAGGCGTTTGGCGTCGATGTCGCCGTACTCCAGGATGGCGTCCCGTACGGTCAGGCGTTTCCAGGGGCGTTGGAAGCTGATCTCCAGCCCCTGGTAGCTGAAGTCCAGGGTGCCGAGCACCGCTTCGGCCACATGGCAGAAAAGCTCCTCGGTCAGGTCCATCAGGTCTTCGTAGGTGGCGTAGGCCTGATAGAACTCCATCATGGTGAACTCGGGATTGTGGCGTACCGATATTCCCTCGTTGCGGAAGTTGCGGTTGATCTCGAAGACCCGCTCCATCCCCCCCACCACCAGGCGTTTCAGGTACAGCTCCGGCGCGATGCGCAGGTAAAGCTCCATGTCCAGGGCATTGTGGTGGGTGATGAACGGCTTGGCCGCGGCGCCCCCCGGAATCGGCTGCATCATGGGGGTCTCGACCTCCAGGAAGTCGCGGGAGGTCATGAAGCTGCGGATCAGATTGACGATACGGGAGCGCTTGATGAAGATCTCGCGCACCTCGGGGTTGACGATCAGGTCCACGTAGCGCTGACGGTAGCGGGTCTCCACGTCGGTCAGGCCGTGGAACTTCTCCGGCAGGGGGAGGAGCGACTTGACCAGCAGCCGGATGGCCCTCGCGTGCAGCGACAGTTCGCCGGTCTTGGTGCGGAAGGGGAACCCCTGGGCGCCGACGATGTCGCCGATGTCGAAGGTCTCGAAGGCGGCGAATGCCTCCTCGCCGATCTCGTCCTTCTTGACGTAGAGCTGGATGCGTCCCGTGCGGTCCTGGAGCTGGATAAAGGCCGCCTTGCCGAAGGAGCGGCGTGCCAGGATGCGGCCGGCCACCACGAAGTTCTCGTGGCTGGCTTCCACCTGTTCCTGGTCGCCGTAGGCGGCGGAGATGTCGCTTGATGTGTGTTGGGGCCTGAAATCGTTGGGGTAGGGATTGATGCCCGCCTCCCAGAGGGCGTCCACCTTGCGTCGTCTCTGGAGCAGCAGTTCGCTGAGTTCTTCCATCGTGGTCTGTTCAGCCTTTCTCGGTATCCGGTATGTAGTGCCGTGGGGAAGGACAGATAAAAATATCGTCGAAGCGGCGTTACGTCAAGAAAAAAAGGGGGGCGTCCGGTGGGGCGCCCCCTGGTGTAATTATTTGTTTTCTTCGGATTTTTTCGTGCGTCGCGCCCGGGTGGCTTGCTTGGGCGCGACCTGGGGCGGTTCGGCGCTTTCGGGCGCCGGTTCCGTCGTCTTTTTTGCTGTGCTGCGGCGCGCTTTCTTGGGGGCTGGCGCCGTTTCGGGGGCCACAGGTTCCACCGCGGCGGGTGCAGCCTCTGCCGGGGCCGGTTCGGCCTGTTTCTTTGCCCGGGCAGCCCTGGTGCGCTTGGGTTTCTGAGGCGTTTCCACGGTCTCGGCCCGTTCCGCCGCCGGCAGTGGTGGCGCCGCACCCGGGATCTCAGTCGGGGCCGCAACCGGAGCGGCTTCCGGCCCGTGCCCCTCTTCTGCCTTGTGGCCGCGCCGGCGTCTGTGCTTCTTCGGCTTGG
>DATBXI010000121.1:0-4915 GCA_036514355.1 Desulfuromonadaceae bacterium | reverse complement strand
GCGCCACCACCTTCTACACCACCGGTACCACAGGCATGCCCAAGGGGGTCTACTTCAGTCATCGCCAACTCGTGCTGCACACACTGGGAGTGCAGGCGGCCCTCTGTTCCGCCACTGCCCAAGGGCGGCTGCACCGTGATGATGTCTATATGCCGATCACCCCCATGTTCCACGTCCACGCCTGGGGTCTGCCCTACGTGGCCACTTCCCTGGGGCTCAAGCAGGTCTATCCGGGCCGCTATGCGCCGGATGCGTTGCTGGAGCTGGTCGAACATGAAAAGGTTACCTTTTCCCACTGCGTACCCACCATCCTGCACATGCTGCTCAAACATCCCCATGCGGCCAGGGTCGATCTGACCGGCTGGAAACTGATCATCGGTGGCTCAGCCATGTCCAAGGCCCTCTGTGTTGAAGCCCTGCGGCGCGGGCTGGACATATTTACCGGCTACGGCATGTCCGAGACCTGCCCGATCCTTACCATTGCTCACCTGACACATGACATGCTGGAACTGAGTCCGGAGGAGCAGGCCGAGATCCGGTGCAATACCGGCCTGGCCCTGCCGCTTGTGGATTTGCGGGTTGCCGGCGAGGATTTGAGCGAGGTGCCCCGTGATGGCTGCAGCGCCGGGGAGATTGTGGTGCGTGCCCCATGGTTGACCCAGGGGTACCTCAAGGATCACAAGATCTCGGAAAAGCTGTGGGAAGGGGGCTACCTGCACACCGGCGACGTGGCGGTGCGAGATGGGTGTGGCTATGTGAAGATTACCGACCGCAGCAAGGATGTGATCAAAGTGGGTGGTGAGTGGCTCTCGTCCCTGGAGTTGGAGGATATCATCGTCCACCATCCCGGAGTGGCCGAGGCGGCGGTGATCGGCTTGCCGGATGAACGGTGGGGCGAACGCCCCCTGGCGCTGGTGGTGCCCAAACCGGGTGTCGAGGTGAGCGAAAAGCTGATCCAGCACCATATGCGGGAGTACGCCGACAGAGGGATGGTAAACAAGCAGGTCCTGCTGCTCAAGGTGCGCATGGTGGAGACCATCGACAAGACCAGCGTTGGCAAGATCAACAAGGTGGCATTGCGCGAGAAGTACGCGGGATAAAACAGATCAGGCCTCCGAGCTTCTTCAGATCCCGGAGGCCTTTGCATACAGCTAGAGAGTCCTTTTCAACTCCTCGATCAGCCCTGCCAGGAACGCATATCCCTTTTGCCAGAAATCCCCTGCCGTGATGTCGATCCCGGCCAGTCGGGCCGTGTCGGCCGGCGACAGGGCGCCGCCCGATTCCAGGAGCCGGCGGTAGCCCGGCTTGAAGCTCTCCCCCTCCTCCAGGTGTTTCTGGTACAACGCCAGCACCAGCAGTTCGGCAAACGTGTAGGAGTAGCAGTAGAAGCGCGAGTGGATGAAATGGCTGATGTAGCTCCACCCCCAGCGGTAGGCGGGGATCATCTCTACGCTGTCGCCGAACAGTTTGCCGTTCTCCTCCAGCCAGATCGCGGCCACCCGGTCGTTGGACAGGAGGCCGCTCTGGCGCTCGTTGTGCAGGCGCAGCTCGAAGCGGGTCAGCACGGTCTGGCGGAAGGTGGTGGCGATGATGTCCTCGATCTTGGCGCACAGGAGCGATCGCCGAACGATGGGGTCGTTTTCCTTGTCCAGCAGCATGCGGGTCAGGAGCATCTCCCCGAACACCGAGGCGGTCTCGGCCAGGGGCAGGGGGGCGTGGTAGTTGAGCATGGACTGTTTCTGGGCCAGGACGAAGTGCAGCCCATGCCCCGCCTCGTGGGCGATGGTGGCCAGGTCCCGCAGGGTGCCGGTATAGTTCAGGAGCAGGAACGGCGGCGCCACCGGGGATATCCCCATGGCAAAGGCGCCCCCCGACTTGCCGGGGCGGGGGAGCACGTCCACGCGGCGCTCGTCGAAGAAGGCGCCCACGATGGCGCCGAACTCCGGGTCGTAGGCGCTGTAGGAGGCGACCACCAGGTCGCGGGCCTCTTCGAACGCGTACTTCCGCTCGGCCTCGGCCACCGGGGCATACACGTCGCAGTTGCGGATGCGCGCCATCCCCAGCATCCCGGCCTTGAGCCGGAAGTACTCCTGGGCCAGCCCGTAGTTGGCTTCGGTGACCCGCATCAGGTGCTCCACCGCCTCGTCCGGGATCTCGTTGCCGATGTTGGTGGGCTGGATCGGCGTCGCGTAGCCGCGCAGCTCCATCTCCTGGCCATGGTCCAGGGCCATGTTGTTGAAGACCGAGTTGAACACGATGCCGTGATCGCCATGCTTTTCCAAGAACGTGGTGAAGGCTCGGCAGCGCATGTCGGGGGAGGTGTGGTGCAGCATGGCCAGCAGTTCCTCGCCGGTGAACTCCTGCTCCTCGCCGTCCAGTTCCATGCGGTAGCGCAGCGCCGCGGACAGCTCGTCGAACAGCTTGGTGAAGGCGTTGACACCGGTGAGATCCTTGCGGGTCAGCAGCCGCTCCTCGTTCTCCTTGAGGGTGTAGGGGCGGAACTTGCGGATGCCGTGCAGGAAGTGGGCATGCGTGGCCGCTTCCGGCAGGTCGCAGAGGGCCGCGAAGCGTGCGTCTTCCAGGTGCATCAGCTCCAGGTCGAAGAACAGGAGGTGCTGGGAGAGGCGGCTCCCCAGCTCGGAGCAGCGCTGGGCCAGGGCGCGGTTGGTCTCGTTGCCCGAATCGGCGGCAAACAGCAGGTGGGCGTAGGAGAACGGTTTGGCCATGGCCACCTGCATGGCCTCGTATTCCCGGACAGCGCCAAGGATGGCCGCATCGTCCAGCGTGGCCACCTTCTCGAAGTAGCGCTCGCGGAAGGCAACGGCCATGGGTTCGAAGGAGGCGAGGTCTGCCTCCAGCCCGGGTGAATCCGGGGCAGGGTAGAGCAGGCCGGTGTTCCAGGTCAGGTCGGTCTGGGGCATATCTGAGGTCTCCGTTTTTTGTGTGGTATCAACGCCCTCTTCGGCGTGACGAAAGAGTACAACAGGGTTGATGGGGCGTCAAGGCGCGTGGGGACTTTTACGCTCCGGTTCGACTCTTCTCGCTGCTGGCGTCAAGAACGGCGTCACCGGTTGGATCATTTGTCGGTGGAGATGCTGATATCGCCGTACCAGGCCGTGACCTCGGCGCCGGTATTGTCCGTGTCGGTCATGATGGCGATGGCACCGATCCGGCGCGGTTCCTCGCCGAACAGGCGGCGATAGTCGGCCAGGATGTCACGTTCCTCGTTGATCCACTGGCCGGCCCGGGCGTTGCCGGACTCCACCGCCACCATCTGGGCGTTGGCGGTGTAGGCGTTGGGGAGGGACGCTCCCTTGTCCAGATGGTTGGCCCAGATGTAGTTGATGGCCCTGGTCTGCCAGAAGAAGCGGCCGGGAAAGACCACATAGACCCTGCCGGCGTAGTCGTCCCCTTTTTTCGTGCGCTCGTCGCCGTTGGGTATGGTGGCGCTGATCTTCCACGACCATTTCAGGTAGCGGAACTGGTGGGGATCCAGGTTGACCTTCTTGATCAACCCCGAGGCGGCCGTCTTGCTGTGGGCCCCGACTACGGTGCGGCCATCCTCCGTAACCAGGGAATAGTCGGTCAACCCTTCGAAGACCTTGCGTTCCCACCCCTTCAGACCTTCGGTGGCAAAACGGCCTATGGCCTGTTCATCCGCACGGCCGACGGACGTCGTCGCGGCCCAGAGCATTATCAGCAGGAACAACGTCCTGAACATCATGATCCTCCTCAGTTTTTCATTTCACTTCATACCATCATTTTGTATTGAAACGCAAATCGGTATTCTGTATTTTCACCGATATGCACTATCGATATTGCCAATAGGAGGCGATATTCCATGACGTTAAAGCAACTGGAAGTATTCCTGGCCATTGCCGAGACCCGCAGTTTCTCCAAGGGGGCCGAAGAGAACTGCATCACCCAGTCCACCGCCAGCCAGCATATCCAGACCCTGGAGGATGAGCTGGGCATCCGGCTGTTTGACCGGGGGCGGGGCGGCGCGCTGCTGACCGAGGCAGGCAAGCTCTTCCTGGAACGCGCCAAGCGGATCAGTGCCGAGTGCGAGGCGTCCCTCTCGGCCATGCGCCGTTTCCGCGGCATGGAGGATGTGGTGCTGCGGGTGGGTGCCAGCAATGTCCCCGGCACGCACCTGATCCCGGCAGTGCTGGGGCGGTTTCTCGAACAGTGTCCACGGGTCAGGCTTGAGGTGGTGCAGGGCGACAGCAGGTCGGTGGTGCGGCAGTTGGTTAGCGAGGAGATAGAACTGGGATTCATCGGCGGCCGCTACGATGACGATCAGGTGGAATGCGAACCCATGGGCGAAGACAGCATCATGTGCGTCGTGTCTCCGGATCTGGTCCGGTCGGGCGCGTACAGCCTGAGCCAGGCCGAGTTGTGCAAGGTGCCGCTGGTGGTGCGCGAGCAGGGATCGGGCACCCAGCAGGCGGTGTACGAGGCTCTGGCCGGCACCTGGATCAGGCGGGAGACGTTGCACATAGTGGCGCAGCTCGGCAGCAACGAGGCGGTCAAACGCTCGGTGCTGAACGGCACCGGTTATGCCTTCCTGTCCGCCGCGTCGGTGGCGGAGGAGATTGCTGCGGGCCACCTGGTCACGATCAGGATCCCCGGCGTCACCATCACCAGGAAATTCTACGCGACCCGTCGTGCCGGCAGGGAGCTTTCTCCGGCGGCAGGCGCATTCCGGGAGCTGATGTTGAATCAGGGACAGCATCGTCAGAAGCGATGAAATCGCCTTTATAATTCGATACTATCAATTTGACTCTGGGCCGCAATCCCGTACTATCCCTCTCCGGGAAATCAATCCACACGAAGGAGGGAGCGGATGGGAGAAGAGAACGGCATAACCAGGGAGGATTTTCTGAAAGGAGTAGGGGCCGGGCTCGGCGCCATG
>DATBXI010000120.1:0-4967 GCA_036514355.1 Desulfuromonadaceae bacterium | reverse complement strand
GACATTGAACTCCATCTGCTGGCGCATGGCAATGGAGCTGTTCAGCCTCCCTTCCAGCATCAGGGTCTTGGCAAAGGCGGTACCGGCAACGAACTGTGCCGCGATGGCTGCTGCAACAACCAATCGTTTCATCTGCACCCCTCCCCAGAATTATCATTCCGCTTGAACCAAACGGGCAAGGAGTTTCGGGTTCTGGCAAGGCAGTCGAGGAATCCCGCGGAGGCGTGGCCACCTTCACCCTATCCCTCTCCCAAGGGGAGAGGGCAATAGATAGAGAGAGGGACTGCCACACCGCACAAGAGGATTCCGAAGGCTAACACAGCCAGGTTCCGGAAATCCTTGTCCGCCTTATTCCCACTCGATGGTGGCCGGCGGCTTGCTGGATATGTCGTACACCACCCGGTTGACACCCTTGACCTCGTTGATGATCCGGCTGCTGATGCGGGCCATGTCCTCGAACGGCAGGGGATACCAGCCAGCGGTCATGAAGTCCTTGGTCTCCACCGCCCGCAGGGCAACCACGTATTCGTAGGTGCGGCCGTCGCCCATGACGCCGACGCTCTTCACCGGCAGGAACACGGCAAAGGCTTGGCTGATCTTGTCGTAATGGCCCGCGGCGTACAGCTCCTCGATGTAGATGGCATCGGCCCGGCGCAGGATGTCGGCGTACTCCTTCTTGACCTCGCCCAGGATGCGCACTCCCAGGCCGGGGCCGGGAAACGGGTGGCGCCAGACCATCTGGCGCGGCAGCCCCAGCTCCTCTCCGATGGCCCGTACCTCGTCCTTGAACAGCTCCCGCAGGGGTTCCAGCAGCGTGAGTTTCATGTAGTCGGGCAGACCGCCCACGTTGTGGTGGCTCTTGATGTTGTGGGCCTTACCGGTCTTGGCCCCGGCCGATTCGATCACGTCGGGATAGATGGTCCCCTGGGCCAGCCACTTTGCCTCTTCGATCTTGGCCGATTCCTCTTCGAAGATATCCACAAACAGGCCGCCGATGATCTTGCGTTTCCGTTCCGGGTCGTTCTCCCCGGCCAGGGCAGTCAGGAAGCGCTGCTCCGCGTCCACCCGGATCACCTTCACCCCCAGGTTTTCGGCAAAGGTCGCCATGACCTGGTTCCCCTCCCCCAGGCGCAGCAGGCCGTTGTCCACAAAGACGCAGGTGAGCTGGTCGCCGATGGCGCGGTGGATCAGGGCCGCGGCCACCGAGGAGTCCACGCCGCCGGAAAGCCCCAGGATCACCCGGTCGCTCCCCACCTGGCTGCGGATGCGCCCGATGGCGTCCTCGATGATGTGGCCGGGGGTCCACTGGCCGCTGCAGCCGCACACCTTGCGCACAAAGGTGTCGATGAGCAGTTCGCCCCGCGGGGTGTGGTTGACCTCGGGGTGGAACTGGACCCCGTACAGGTTGCGGGCGACGTCCTGGATGGCGCAGACCGGCGCATTGGCTGTTCCGGCCACCACCTCGAAACCCGCCGGCACCCGGGCCACATGGTCACCGTGGCTCATCCAGACCGGGCTTTTCCCTTCCACGAAGAAGCCGTCGAACAGGGGCCCTGGATGGCCGGACGCCAGGAGTTCCGCATGGCCGAACTCCCGCTTGCCCGCAGCTACCACCTCGCCGCCGAAGTGGCGGCTCATGAGCTGCATGCCGTAGCAGATCCCCAGGACCGGTACCCCCAGTTCGAACAGCTCCTCGGCCACCCCTGGCGCGCCGGGTTCGTAGACCGACTTGGGCCCGCCCGAGAGAATGATGCCGGTGGGGCTGAAGGCGCGGATCGCCGTCAGGTCCATGTCAAAGGGGTGCAGCTCGCAATAGACATGGGCCTCGCGCACCCGCCGGGCGATCAGTTGGGTGTACTGGGAACCGAAATCGAGGATGAGGATCTTCTGGCTGTGGATGTCGTTCATACGATCAAAAACCTTCCGAATAGACCCTAGAGGTTTTGAAAACCTGTAGAGTCTGATGACAAGTATTAATTTCCGACGCGGTAGTTCGGCGCCTCTTTCGTGATCGTCACGTCATGCACGTGGGACTCCTTGAGCCCGGCGCCGGTGATGCGGATGAAGCGCCCCTTGTCCTGCAGTTCCGCCATGGTGGAGCAACCGGTGTACCCCATGCCGGAGCGCAGCCCGCCCAGCAACTGGTGGATATTGGCCGAGAGCGGCCCGCGCAGCGGCACCATTCCCTCGATACCCTCGGGCACCAGCTTGACCTCGCTCTCCACGTCCGACTGGAAGTAGCGGTCCTTGCTCCCCTCCTTCATGGCCCCGATGGAGCCCATGCCGCGGTAGCTCTTATAGGTCCTGCCCTGGTAGAGGATGGTGTCCCCAGGCGACTCCTCGGTGCCGGCGAAGAGCGAGCCGATCATGATACTGTCCGCCCCTGCGGTGACCGCCTTGGGGAGATCGCCGGAGTACTTGACCCCGCCGTCGGCGATGACCGGAACGCCATGCTTGTGGGCTACTCGGGAACACTCGTGGATGGCGGTGATCTGCGGCACCCCCACCCCGGCCACCACACGGGTGGTGCAGATGGAGCCCGGTCCGATGCCGACCTTGATGCCGTCGGCGCCGGCCCGGATCAGGGCTTCGGCCGCCTCGGCCGTGGCGATGTTGCCGGCAATGATCTCCACCCCCGCAAAGGTGGATTTTGCGCGGCTCACCGCCTCGATCACCCCCTGGGAGTGGCCATGGGCGGTGTCGATCACGATCACGTCGACGCCTGCCTTGAGGAGCGCCTCCATGCGGGCCTCCATTTCGGCCGTCGGCCCCACGGCCGCACCGACCCGCAGGCGCCCCAGGCTGTCCTTACAGGCGTTGGGGTATTTCTTGACCTTTTCGATGTCCTTGATGGTGATCAGCCCCTTGAGGTTGCGCTCGTCGTCCACCACCAGGAGCTTCTCCACCCGGGTATGCTTGAGGTGCTCCCTGGCCTGTTCCAGGGTGGTGCCCACCGCTACGGTCACCAGGTTGCGCTTGGTCATGCGGGCCGAGATGGGCAGGTCGTAATCGGTCTCGAAGCGCAGATCGCGGTTGGTGAGGATACCCACCAGCTTACCGTTGGCCTTGGTGATCGGCACCCCGGAGATGCGATACTTGGCCATGATGTCCAAGGCCTCGTGGATCTTCTGGTTGGGGCGCATGGTGATCGGGTCCACGATCATGCCGGACTCGCTCTTCTTGACCTTGTCCACCTCGTGGGCCTGCTCCTGGATCGTCATGTTCTTGTGGATGATGCCGAGTCCACCCTCCCGCGCCATGCAGATGGCGGTGCGGGCCTCGGTGACCGTGTCCATGGCGGCGCTGACGAGCGGTATGTTCAGGGGGATGTTGCGGGTCAGGCGGGTGGCGAGATTGACATCACGGGGCAGTATAAGGGAATGGGCCGGTACCAGGAGGACATCGTCAAAGGTCAGGCCTTCCTGTAGCTTCTCGTAGGGCATATCCAAGGCTCCTCGCGGGCAGAATAATTTTAAAGAAGTTAGTACAGGAGTCCGGGCAAGTCAAGTCAAAATGGGCAGCGCTGTTTTCAAACTGCTCGGCAACCGCACATATCTCCGATTGCCACGAGTTACCTCATTTCACCTTTTTCACCCTCCCCTCAATCCCCTCCCATAAAGGGAGGGGAAGTTTTTAAACTTCCATCATTCTCCCTCTCCCCTTTGTGGGAGAGGGTTGGAGAGAGGGGTGATCCGGTGGGGTGAGGAGAGCCTACAACCCCTTCACCGCGTAGATCCCCGGCGCGTTGCGCCAGTACCCCTTGTAGTCCAGTCCGTAGCCGAATAGGAAGCGATCCCCCACCTCCAGGCCGGAAAAGTCGGCCCGCATGCCGGGACGCACCTTGCGCAGGTGCAGCTTCTCCACCAGCACCGCCAGCAGCACCTCGCTCGCCCCCTGCTCGCGGCAGTGGCGGGCCAGGGCGTCCAGGGTCACCCCCTCGTCCAGGATGTCGTCCAGGAGCAGCACGGTGCGGCCGCGCAGTTCCTCCTTCGGCATGGCCTTCCACTCGAGCCCGGCGCCTTTGGTCCGGTCGCCGTAGCGGGTGGCGTGCACATAGTCGATCTCCAGGGGGAAGCGGAGCTTGGGCAGGATCTGGCCGGCGACGATCAGGCCGCCGTTCATGACGCAGAGCACCAGGGGGCGCGCATCACGCAGACGTTCCGTGATCTCCGCTGCCATCCGGTCTATGGCGCGCTCCACCTCCGCCTGGGTTGCCAGCAGGTCGGCCTCCTCGTATATGCTCCACAATGTCCGGTCATCCATGCCACATCCCTCCCACTACTCTCTCGATTGCGCCCGCGTCACGGGCAGTATGAATCTCCCCAAAGCCGCTCTGCCTGAACAGGGCCGCCACCGCGTCCGCCTGGCAGATTCCCATCTCCACCAGCAGCCACCCCCCCGGATTGAGGCAGGCCCGGGCCGCCGGGACCAGAATGCGGTAGGCGTCCAACCCGTCCGCTCCCCCGTCCAGCGCGCCCCGCGGCTCGTGGTCGCGCACCTCCGGCTCCAGGCCGGCGATATCGCCGGTCGGGATGTAGGGGGGGTTGGACACGACCAGGTCGAACCGCCTCCCCGCCACCGGCTCCAAAAGCGAACCGGCCAGGAACTCGATGCTAACGCCGTGCTTCTCGGCGTTGCGCCGGGCAACGGCCAGGGCAGCGCTGGATATGTCGACGGCCACCACCGTGGCCTCGGGCAATTGCTTCGCCAGGGCCACGGCGATGCAGCCGCTGCCGGCGCCGATGTCCAGCACGCTCCGGGCGCCCGGCATGCGGCCCAGCGCCTCGGTGACCAGGGTCTCGGTGTCGTGGCGCGGGATGAGCACGTCCGGCGTCACCTCGAACTCAAGCCCGAAAAACTCCTGGCTCCCCAGGATGTGCTGCAGCGGCTCGCGCTTGGCCCGGCGGGCCACCATGGCCCGGTAGGCGGCCAGTTCCGGCTCGCTCAGCGGCCGGTCGAAGTTGAGA
>DATBXI010000119.1:0-7956 GCA_036514355.1 Desulfuromonadaceae bacterium | reverse complement strand
TGCACCTCGCCGCCTACTTGATCGAAGCCGCCGCGAATCTGCATCACGCACCCCGGACAGTCCATGGCCACCACCGGCGCGCCGGTCTCCCGGATGTTCCTGAGCTTTCGCTGGAGGATCGGGGCCGAGATCTCCGGCAGCTTGAGGGAGTAGGAGCCCCCCATGCCGCAGCAGGTGTCGCATTCGAACATCTCGCTCACCTCGTACCCCGCCTTTGCCAGGAGCTCCCGCGGTTCCTGATCGACCCGCAGCGTCCGCTTCAGGTGGCAGGAGTCGTGGTAGGTGACCTTGCCCAGTGCCTCCCCCTCCTTCAGGTTGAGGCGTCCCTCATCCACCAGCCGCTTCACCAGGGTCGAGAAATCCACCGTCTTTTCAGCCAACTCCCTTGCCCGGGGCAGCTGTCCCTCCTGTCCCAGGCTCTCGAAGGTGCTGATGAACTCGTGTTTCAGGGCCACGGTGCAGGTGGGGCAGGCGGAGACGACGTACTTCGCCTCTCGCGCCAAAAGGGCTTGAATGTTGTCGCAGGCATTCTGGGCCGCCACTTCGTAGGCGCCGTTGTAGCGGGCAGGCGCGCCGCAGCAGGTCTGCTCCTCCGGGAACACGACCTCGATCCCGGCCTTGTTCAAGATCCTGACCACCGCCTCACCCTGCTCCGGGTAGGCAAAGTCGATGAGGCACCCCGCGTAGAAAACCGCCTTTTCGCTACACCGCGGCTGCTCGATCCGCTTGAACCGGTCGCGGAACGGCTCTGCCGCGATGGCCGGGAGGCTCCGGCCGTCGGTCAGATCCGCCAGGAACATCGGGAGATGGCGGATGAAGCCGTTTGAGGCGACCGCTTTGCCGGCAACGGAGGCGGCTCGCAGCATGCCGTGGAAGAGCCTGCGGTTGTTGACAACGCTGTAGATCGCCTTTTGCACCAGCGGCAGACCCTGCTCCTGCACGAGGCGGCGCCGGATCTCCATGATCAGTTCCGGGATGTCGATCTTGCCGGGGCAGACCTCCTTGCAGTTGCCGCACTGGATGCAGAGCCCCTGGATATCCTCAGACTGCTTCAGCGCGTCGAACCAGGCGGTGAGGATCGTGCCGATGCCGCCGGTGTAGACCTTGCCGAACACGTGGCCGCCCACGAGGCGAAAGATCGGGCAGACGTTGAGGCAGGAGGCGCAGCGGATGCACTGGAGCGCCTGCTTGAACTTCGGGTCAGCGGCCATCTCGCTCCGGCGGTTGTCCATCAGGATGATGTGCAGTTCCTTCGGGGAGCCGTCCGTGTTCGGGGTGGGGCCGGTGATGATGGAGACGTAGCTCGTGAGGAGTTGGGCCGTGGCGCTCTTGGGGAGTGCCCGGAGGATCGGGGCGATGTCGCTGAAATGGGCAACCAGCTTCTCGATGCCGACCACGGCCACATGGACCCGCGGCAGGGAGGTGACTAGTCGGGCGTTCCCTTCGTTGGTCATGAGCACGATGCTGCCGGTCTCGGCAACGGCGATGTTTCCGCCGGAGATCCCCATGTCCGCTGCGAGGAACTTGCCGCGCAGTTCGTTGCGGGCCACCTTGACCAGCGCCGGGATGTCGGAGGAGAGGCGCTCGTTCACCTCCTTGCTGAACAGGTCGGCAACCTCCTCCTTGGTCATGTGGATGGCGGGCATCACCATGTGGGACGGGGTCTGGCCGGCGAGCTGGATGATCCATTCCCCCAGGTCGGTCTCCTTGACCTCGATCCCGGCCCGCTCCAGGTAGGGGTTGAGGTGGATCTCCTCGGTTGCCATGGACTTGGATTTGACGATGGACCTGACGTTGTTTGCCTGGGCAACCTCCAGGATGTACTCCCGCACCTTGGCGGGGTCGCTGGTCCTGAACACCTTGGCGCCGCACGCCTCGGCGTTCCGGGCGAATTCCTCGGAGAGCAGGTCGAGGTTGGCGGCGGCATGGGCCTTCAGCTCGGCGATCCGGCCCCGGAGCGCCTCGAAGTCGATCCCCTCGTACGCCTTGGCCCGGTTGACCTTGTACGCCTCGGAGAACTTCCCCAGCGCGCCGGTGAGGTTGGCGTCGTTGACTGCTCTCGTTATGGATTCCTTGAATTCGTTTCCCATGGGTGATTACCCCCTTGATTCGGTACGCTTGAAACAACACATCAAAGGCAATAGAACGCGGAACAAACCGGATTTTGACGGATCAACGCGGATTCAAGCCTATTCATGTATTTCAAAATCCGTGCAAATCCGCCGCATCCGTGAAAATCCGCGTTCCATTGCAGTTGGTTCCGATTTACAGCTCATCCACAAAGACGATCACGAGCCGTTCCGGGCCGTGCACGCCGATAGTGAGCACCCGCTCGATGTCGGCGGTCCTGCTCGGTCCGGTGATCATGGCGATGTAGGCGCTCCGCTTCGGATCGATCCTGGTCAGGAGGGCAGGGAGATCGGGAAGTATGCCACTTGTCGGTGCCAGGGCGATATGGATGGCGGGGAGCGACGACACGAGCCGCTGTTCCACGGCGGTGGAGTCCTGCACCAGGGTGCCGGTGTCCGCCAGGGCCCACTCGACCTGGCTGATCCCGAACCGGGCCTCGGCCGCCAACTCACGGGTTACGGTCAGCTTCAGGCCGGACACCCCGTCGAGCGTTTTCGTGTCGATCCCACTCAGGAACGGGCAGCCGGCCCACACCGCGTGGGATCCGGGGTGGTCGGCCACCCCCTCTTCCTGCAGAAATCGAATGATGAAGTCGAGCGCCGCTCCGCGCGTCCCGAAGCGGTGAACCTCCGCGCCGACCCCTTCGGCCCGGGCCTTGAATGCTTCATACATAGTTTTCAGCTCCTTCCCCAGTCATTGAAACGACCAGCTGCTCCGACATGTGGAAAACCGTTTTGCACCATCGATGAACGCCGCGCGTATTTTACGGGCACGCGGCGTGTAGCGTCGTCGTATTAAAACTTGTAAAACCATTTTACAGATAGGGTAGTGTATCTCTTTGTTTCTTGTCAACAGGCTTTTTGCGTGGCTTGAAAAAAATATATTGACAGGGGTATTTAAAAAAGGATAATTGGTAATACAAATAAACAAAACTTGATTTTATTTTTACCCGCAGGCGCCGGAAAAACGGTCGCCGACGGGTTCAACGACGTGCCGCCTCAGCCATGGGAATACCCCCTCGAACAAGAAAGGAGAAAGTGTCATGCCCTGGATTCAAACCTACACGCCGGTAACAGGTAGTCTCGGCATGTCGGCCCTGGTGGCCGCCATTCCACTCATCGTCATCTTTGTCTGCCTGGCTGTCCTGAAGATGAAGGCCCACAAGGCGGGCCCCCTGGCGGTCGCTTCGGCCATCGCAATCGCCATTGCCGTATGGGGGATGCCGGCCAAGCTGGCAGGGCTGGCCTTTGTCCAGGGAGCAGCCTTCGGTCTGTTCCCGGTATTCTACATCGTGATCACCACCATCTTCCTCTACAACATCACGGTCAAGGGGGGGCAGTTCGAGATCATCCGCGCCTCCCTGGCCGGTGTAACCGCAGACCGGCGTCTTCAGGCGCTCCTGATCGCCTTCTGTTTCGGCGCCTTCATCGAGGGCGCGGCCGGTTTCGGCACCCCGGTTGCCATCGCCGGGGCCACCCTGGCCGGTCTCGGGTTCCGTCCCCTCTATGCCGCCGGGGTCTGCCTGGTGGCCAACACCGCCCCGGTCGCCTTCGGCGCCATCGGCATCCCGGTGGTGGCCCTGGCGGGCGTCATGGGGTACGGAGATCCGGGCATGATGAAACTCTCCACCATGGTCGGTCGCCAACTCCCCTTCATCTCCGCCATCATCCCGTTCTACGTGATCCTCATCATGGTGGGGTGGCGGAAGACCATCGAGGTCCTGCCGGCCATTGTGGTCTGCGGGGCGACCTTTGCCATCTGCCAGTGGGCAACCGCCAGCTATCTCGGTCCCTACCTGCCCGACATCATCTCCTCGCTGGCGGCCATGGTGGCGCTGGTGCTGCTGCTGAAGGTCTGGCATCCCAAAGAGATCTGGTCGTTCGACCACGAGGAGGCCCCTGCCGGAGCGGAACAGCACCATTACACAGCGGCCGAGGTGTTCCGCGCCTGGTCCCCCTACCTGGCCCTTACCATCATGGTGCTCCTGTGGGGCATACCCTCCATCAAGGGATCGCTGGACAAGAGCAGCGTGCTCATCACCGTGGAAGGGCTGCACAACAGCATCGTCAAGAAGGTATCCAAGCCCGAGGATGGGCTGAAGAAGGCAATGGCCGTCAAGGCGGAGGCTGACAAGCAGTTGGCGCTTCTCTCTGCTGCGGATCCGAAGCAGGCTGCCCTGGCCGCGAAACTGACCGAACTCAAGGGGCTGGAAGACCAGCTTGTGCCGGTGGAATCGGGACTGGCAGGCAAAGGGGCGGTTCTGACCGATGAGCGGCTCAAGGCGTTCGACGGCCTGTCCAAGAAGAAGGACGAAATCGCCAAGCTGGCCAAGGAGTTGTCCGCTGCAAGCGTGGCTGCTGCTCCCGGACTTCCCGCGGTGGCCAATGCGGCTTCCGGCCCGGCCATTGCCAAGGATCAGTTCAAACCGCTGGACAAGACCCTGGCCGACCAGCTTCCCATCAAGATGGCCGCCAAGTACAACTTCAATTTCATGTCCGCCGCCGGCACCGCCATCCTGATTGCTGCCTTCCTCTCCGCGCTGTTGTGCGGCGTGGGCCTGGGGGATACCTTCAGGATCCTGGGCAAGACCCTCTATGACATGCGCTTTCCGGCCGTCACCGTGGCCTCGGTGCTTGGTCTGGCCTATGTGATGAACGCCGCCGGCATGACCAACTGCCTGGGCCTGGTCTTCACCAAGACCGGCCACATCTTCCCCTTCATTGCCCCGTTCCTCGGCTGGCTGGGGGTATTCCTGACCGGTTCGGACACCTCCAGCAACGTGCTCTTCGGCGGCCTGCAGAAGGCCACCGCCGAACAGCTCGGCCTCAATCCGATCCTCACCGGCGCGGCCAACACCAGCGGCGGCGTCATGGGCAAGATGATCTCGCCCCAATCGCTGGCCGTGGCCACCGCCGCCACCGGCATGGTGGGGGAGGAGGGGACCCTGTTCCGGTTCACCCTGAAACATTCCCTCTTCCTGACGGTACTGGTGGGTATCATCGTCTATCTGCAGGCGTACGTCTTCCAGTGGATGATACCGTAAGAGAAACGTGAGGCATCAATCTCCTTCTCCCTGAGGGAGAAGGTGGCCGAAGGCCGGATGAGGGGGAGAGGTGCAATCCATCGTTCCCCCTCACCCTGGCCCTCTCCCTCGGGGAGAGGGAATGTTTTGAGGCGCTTGACCCATGGAAACCATCACGACCATATACACATTCATCGAGCGGCATTTCTTCAACTCACTCTCGAAGAAGCTGGCCGGCAACATCCTCTTTCTGCTGCTGGTCCAGGCCATGGCGACCGGTGTCGTCCTCTGGCATTACCACGCGGCGCACCAGCTCATGCTGTCCATGCATCTGCCCGCTGACGCGGTGCGGCAGGTGACGGAGATCTTCCATGGGAGCCGTCTGCTCATCATCGGCCTGTTCCTGTTTGCGTGCGCCACCTCGCTCCTGATCGTCTTTTTCCTCCGGTATCTGATCATACGACCCCTGCGGCAGCTGGCCACCACCTTCAAGTCGAAGGACCTTTCGATGGACGCGGCCCTGATGACCCATGACGAAATCCGCGAGCTCACCGGCAATTACAACCTGTTTCTGGCCGAGGTCCGGGATATCCTCCATCAGACGAAGAACATGGCGCTCGCCATCTCTCTGGACTGCATCAAGGTGAAGAAACAGGTGGACGGCTCCCATGCCCATGCCACAAAACAGGGGGAACTGGCGGACATCATCCTCAATTCGAGCAGAGAGGCGAGCCAGGCCATCAACGACATAACCCAGAGCACTCATGACATCTCCACCTCCATCAACGACAACCATAAAACAGCCGTGGGTTCGCTGAACGAGCTGCATGAGGTGGACGGCAACATCCGGCGGGTGGGCGAAAAGCTCACCGATTTCGAGAAAACGGTGGCCAGCCTGAATGCCAATTCGGAGAAGATCAGGGACATCGTTTCCCTGATCGAGGACATCTCCGACCAGACGAACCTGCTGGCGCTGAATGCGGCCATCGAAGCGGCCAGGGCAGGGGAGCACGGCCGGGGGTTCGCGGTGGTGGCCGACGAGGTCCGTGCCCTGGCGCAACGGGTGAACAGGGCCACCAGGGACATATCCGAGAACATCGACGATATGCTCAAAAACGTCAGAAACACGCGCCAGGAAACCGCGGTCATCAACAGTTACATGGTCCAGACCCGGGAGGTGGTGGAGCGGACGTCGCAGCATTTCGACCGCCTGGTCCTGGATTCGGAGAACAACAGCTCGCAATTGGTGAGGATTGCCGCTGCTTCGGAAGAGATCTCCGCGACGACCGAGGAGATCAACCACCAGATCGCGGACGTCCACCGGCTGAGCGCCGAGGTGGCCGTCAATCTCGCAGAGTCCAACACCATGTCCATGGGGCTCCAGAAGGTGACCGAACGGATGCTCGAGATCGCGTCCCGGGTGCGGATCGGCACGGGACGGCTGGAGGAGTTGATTCTGCAAGCGGCCGAATACCGTGACCTGGTGCAGGCCAGGATCGGGGAGATCGGGAAACGGGGAATCGACGTGTTTGACCGGAATTACCGCCCCGTGGCGAACACCAATCCCCAGAAATATGCCGTATCGTACAACGATGTCTTTGACCGGGAGATGCAACCCCTGTTCGACAAGGGTCTGGAGCTCTTCAACGGTGCGATCTACTCGCTGGTCGTGGATGTGAACGGCTACGTCTCCACCCACCACAGCAAGAACCAGCGGCCCCTGACCGGAAAGTACGACGTGGACCTGGTCAACAGCCGGGAAAAGCGGATCTATGTCGGGAGCGACCTGGAGATCCGCCGGGCAAAGAACACCATGCCCTTCCTGCTTCAGACCTATATGCGGGACACGGGGGAGATCCTCAACGATCTCTCCCATCCGATCCACATCGACGGCAGGCATTGGGGGGCGTTTATCATCGGGATCAGGCCGGAGAGCCTCAACCAGGGGTGACATCGGCCTACGAAACATATTAAATCATAACTCCCCCCCGCCCCCCTCTTACGTCAAGAGGGGGGAACTACTCCTCCCCTTGATTCAAGGGGAGGCCGGGAGGGGTTACGAAGTACCGCAACATGTGAACTAAACTAACAAAAAAATTATCCGACACAGGAACTATCCTATGCAAAAAACATTGCTCCAAGAACTCGCCGCCGTTGTGGGCGAACAGTACACCCTGGCCGACCGGGAATCCCTGGCGGTCTATGGATACGACTCCACCCCTGAACTGGAGAGTCTGCCGGCCGCGGTGCTGCTCCCCGGTTCCGGCGAGGAGGTGGCCCGTATCATGCGCCTGTGCCACGAGGCCGGGGTGAGCGTGACCGCCCGGGGCTCGGGCACCAACCTCTCCGGTGGCTCCATTTCGGCCAACGCGGGGGTGGTGGTGCAGACCAGCCGCATGAACGCCATCCTGGAGATCGACGAGGAGAACCTGACCGCCACGGTGGAACCGGGGGTGATCACCAGCGCTCTGCATCGCGTGGTGGAGGAGCGGGGGCTGTTCTACCCCCCTGATCCGGGGAGCATGAATATCTCCACCATGGGGGGGAACGTGGCCGAGAACTCGGGGGGGCTGCGCGGCCTCAAGTACGGGGTCACGGCCGATTACGTCATGGGGCTGGAAACGGTCCTGGCGGACGGCGAGCTGTTGAAGACCGGCGGCAAGGTGGTCAAGGACGTGGCCGGCTACAGCATCAACCCGCTCTTGGTTTCTTCCGAGGGGACCTTGGGCGTGTTCACCGGCATCACTGTCAAGCTGATCCCCAAACCTCGTGCCAAGACCACCATGCTGGCCCATTTTCCGGTG
>DATBXI010000118.1:0-6219 GCA_036514355.1 Desulfuromonadaceae bacterium | reverse complement strand
GAGCCTCTCCCGGGATCATTCGGAGCGCATGTTCCGGCTGTTCGGTGCGTCCCTGGAGGTGTTCAACAATGGGGTCACGGTCAAAGGAGGGGTGGAGCTCCAGGCCCAGGAGATCGTTGTGCCGGGGGACATCTCCTCTGCCGCCTTCTTCCTGGTGGCCGCGCTGGTCACGCCGGGGTCCGAGCTGCTCATCCGCAACGTGGGGGTCAACCCCACCCGCACCGGTGTGATTGATATCCTCAGGGCCATGGGGGGGAGCATCGACCTGCTGGACGAACGGGAGGTTTCCGGCGAACCGGTGGCCGACCTGCTGGTGCGCTCCTCGCGGCTGAAGGGGGTGGATATCGCCGGCTCCGTGGTGCCGCGGGCCATTGACGAGTTCCCTGCCATCTGCGTAGCCGCGGCCTGTGCCGAAGGGCGGACGACCGTACGGGATGCCCGGGAGCTGCGGGTAAAGGAAACCGATCGCATCGCCGCCATGGCCGTAAACCTCCGCCGTCTGGGGGTCCAGGTGGACGAGTGCGACGACGGCATGGACATCGTGGGCGTGGAGCGGCTGGGTGGCGGCCAGGTGGAGAGCTGCGGCGACCACCGCATCGCCATGTCCCTGTCCGTGGCTGCCCTGGTTGCGCGGGAAAGCATCACCATCGCGGATATCGATTGTGTGGCCACTTCATTTCCCACCTTTTTTCCGCTTCTGGAAAAGGTGGCGGCCAGGTGACGCGGGGCGTGGCTGCACGCAAGAACGGCCTGGTCATCGCCATCGACGGCCCTTCGGGCGCCGGCAAGAGCACGGTGACCAGCCGTCTGGCCAAGCGGCTGGGGTACAAGCAGATCGATACCGGCGCCATGTACCGCGCCGTTGCCTGGCTGATCAGCCAGGCCGGTATCGACCCGAACGATACCGCCGAGTTGGAGCGTTTCTGCAACGAGGTGGATGTGCGCTTCAATTGCGCCAACGGCACCCGCCGGGTCCTGGCCAACGGGCAGGATGTGACCGATCATATCCGCACCCCGGAGATGTCCCTGATGACATCGCGCATTTCGGCCCTCAGGCCGGTGCGCGAGGCCATGATGCGCTCCCAGCGGTTCATGGGGCGCGACGGCGGTGTGGTGCTGGAGGGACGCGACATCGGCACGGTCGTTTTTCCCGACGCGGAGCTCAAGTTCTTCCTCTCCGCCTCTGCCGAGGAGCGGGGCAGGCGGCGTTACGCGGAGCTGATCGCCAAGGGGGAGCAGGTGACCCTGGAGGAGACCATTGCAGCGGTGGTGCAGCGGGATCACCAGGATTCACAGCGGGACTTGGCGCCGCTCAGACAGGCCGAGGACGCCATTCCCATCGATTCTTCCGGCATGGAGGTCGATGAGGTGCTGGACCGGATGGAAGCCATTTTTCGGGACAAGATCAACCAAGCGGGTACAAAAGAATGAAAGTTATCCTGGCAAAACGGGCCGGATTCTGCTTCGGCGTGAAGCGCGCCACCCAGATGGCCTTCGAGGCGGCCGGCAAGGGGCCTAAAACCTATACCCTCGGACCGATCATCCATTCCCCCCAGGTCGTGCAGAAGCTGGAGGAGATGGGGGTCAAGGTCGTCAAGGACCTGGAGAACACGGACAGCGGTACGATCATCATCCGTTCCCACGGGGTGCTGGCCAGCGAGATGGAGGAGGCGGTCCACAAGCAACTGGAGATCGTGGACGCCACCTGCCCGTTCGTCAAAAAGGCGCAGGAGCATGTCAAGAGCCTGTCCGATGCGGGGTACGGTGTCGTGGTCGTCGGTGACGCCGACCACCCCGAGGTTCAGGGAATCGTTTCCTATGGCGGCGACAAGGTGTTCGTGGTGGGATCGGGCGAAGAGGTCAAGAAGCTTCCCAAGATGAACAAGATCGGCATCGTTGCCCAGACCACCCAGTCGTTCGAGAATCTGAAGAACGTGGTGTCGGAATGCCTGCTGCGGGGCGGTGAGATCCGTGTCTTCAATACCATCTGCGATGCCACGGCGGTGCGCCAGGAAGAGGCCAAGGAGCTGGCCTGCCAAGTGGACTGCATGCTGGTGGTGGGTGGGTTCAACAGCGCCAATACCCGCCGGTTGTCGGAGGTCTGTGCCGAGATCCAGCCCCGCACCCATCATATCGAAACCGCTGCAGAGATCGATCCCACCTGGTTCGAGGGGGTCGAACGGGTGGGGGTCACGGCCGGTGCGTCCACACCCAAGTGGATCATCGACGAAGTGATGGGTCGGATCGAGGAACTCAATAAAATCCATTGAAATTTTATGAGCATGTGATAAATTAAACAGCTTCGAAACACGAAAGCATACACGGCAGTCAAAGAATACAGTTCAGGGGGTATGGTTTAATGGTTGATTTCAAACGGCTCGACGCTGCCAACAGCGGTGATCATGACGATCTGGATGCCGAGCAGCAGAGCAGCGAATTTGCCGCGCTCTACACGGAAAGCCTTAAGGAAAGGCCCGAGCGGGACAAGATCATAGAGGGAACGGTTGTTCGCATAGACCAGGAAACCGTACTCGTGGATATCGGCCTCAAATCGGAAGGCTTCGTACCGGTCTCCGAGTTCCGTGACGCCAACGGCGAACTGACGGTGAAGGTGGGGGATCGCATCCGCGTACTCATGACCCGTGAGGATGGCAAGAAGGGGTATGTCCTTTCCAAGAAAAAGGCCGATTACCAGGCTGCCTGGGAAAAGATCGGCGGCGCCGCCCAAGAGGGGGGCATCCTGGAGGGTACCATCACTGCCCGCGTGAACGGCGGCTTTAGCGTGGATATCGGCATTCCCGCCTTTCTGCCCGCATCCCAGGTGGACATTCGTCCGTCCTCGGACGCGGACAGCTACATCGGTCTCAAGGGACGCTTCAAGGTCATCAAGATCAATCAGAAGCGGGACAATATCGTCCTCTCCCGCCGCGCCCTGCTGGAAGAGGAGCGCGCATCGTCCCGTGACGAAACGCTGGCAAAGCTTGAAGAAGGCCAGATCGTCGAGGGGACGGTCAAAAACGTGACCGAGTACGGCGCGTTTGTCGACCTGGGCGGAGTAGACGGCCTGCTGCACGTGTCCGACCTCTCCTGGGGCCGGGTGGGCAAGCCGGCCGACGTGCTCAAGCCCGGACAAGCCATAACCGCCAAGGTGCTCAAGTTCGACCGCACCAAGGGGAAAATATCCCTCGGCGTCAAGCAGACGCTTCCCGACCCCTGGCTGGACGTTCCCGCCAAGTACCCGGTGGAAACCCGCATCAAGGGCCGCGTCGTAAGCTTGATGGAGTACGGCGCCTTTGTGGAGCTGGAGCCGGGTGTTGAGGGGCTGATCCACGTGTCCGAGATGTCCTGGACCAAGCGGGTACGCAGGGCCGCGGACATGCTCAACGTCGGTGACGAGGTCGAGGCGGTGGTGCTGGGGCTGGATATGGGCAACCGCAAGATCTCCCTGGGCCTGAAGCAGGTCAGTGACAACCCCTGGAATACCATTGCCGAGAAGTATCCGGTCGGCACCAAGATCGAGGGGCAGATCAAGAATATGACCGATTTCGGCATGTTCATCGGCATCGAGGAAGGGATCGACGGCCTGGTGCACGTGTCCGACATCTCCTGGACCAAGCGGATCAAGCATCCCGGCGATGTATATGCCAAGGGGGATATCGTCCAGGCAGTGGTGCTCAAGGTCGATGTGGAGAACGAGCGTCTTTCCCTCGGCATCAAACAGCTGCAGCCGGATCCCTGGAGCGTTGCGCCCGACACCTATCGTGCCGGCGTCAAGGTGACCGGCAAGGTCACGTCGCTGACCGATTTCGGGGTCTTTGTCGAGCTTGAGGAAGGGATCGAGGGGTTGATCCACGTTTCCGAGCTCTCCCGTGAGAAGGTGCCCAGCGCCAAGGCATTTGCCGAGATCGGTGACAGCCTGGAAGCGGTGGTGCTGAGCTGCGATCCCAAGGAGCGCCGCATCTCCCTCTCCATCAAGGCCATGCATGCGGCGGCGGAGAAAGAGGAGTTCGAGCAGTATCTCGGTTCCCAGGGGAGCGCCACCTCGAATCTGGGCGATTTGCTGAAGCAAGAAATCAACAATAAGAACAACAATTAAGATACGTTCAACAGGAGAGTCACCATGACCAAAAGCGAACTGATTGAAAAGGTCGTGCAGACGCACGGAATGTTGAATTTGAAGGTCTCGGAAATGCTGGTCAACACGGTTTTCGACTCCATCGAGGAAGCCCTGAAGGCCGGCGACAAGGTAGAAATCCGCGGGTTCGGAAGTTTCACCATCAGGGAGCGGACCGGCCGCGAGGCGCGCAACCCCAAGAGCGGCGAGGTCGTCACTATCCTTGCCAAGAAGACCCCGTTTTTCAAAACCGGTAAGGAACTCAAGGAGCGGGTCAACTGCTGATCGCATGCCGCGACCGCGTATGGCACGCTTGAAGGCCCGGATGGCGGAACTGGTAGACGCAAGGGACTTAAAATCCCTCGGCAGCAATGCCGTGCCGGTTCGACCCCGGCTCCGGGCACCACGCTGAATAGCGAAAAAAGGGGCTGGCCAGGCATGGTCAGCCCCTTATGTAACTCCGGTCATTGCAAAACTTGCTTGCAACATGCGCCCGTAGCTCAGTTGGATAGAGCAACGGCCTTCTAAGCCGTGGGCCGCAGGTTCGAATCCTGCCGGGCGCGCCACATCATTATCGCCCTGGCTGATCAAAGGGCGTCTCGTCAATCCCCCACCACGCATTCCCTATTGTCTCAACGTTCAATGGCGTTCGCCACGTTTGTGCATCGCGTTTTTGCTGGTATCCGTACGGCGCTTGATCACGCCGTACAGCATCGCGGTAAAGAAGATCACCGGAGCCGCTATCCACAGGTAAAATAGCATGTAGGGCCTCATGCTCCCCACCTCCTTGCTCTATTGTAAGCCCATTGGCAATATCCCAGCGGTGAAATCGGCCAGCGGCAACGGCCGTTCCGCGTTGCAAAAAACACGCGCTGTCTACTTCATATTTGCTCCAAAAGGGTGTATAAGAAAATTGAATCAAACGTGAGTAGATAGGGAAGGGCAGACGTTCCAAGGCCGGGCGCGTGACTGGGGCACAACAAGGAGAGGGAAAACCATGACAAAGTCAATTGTAGGGGCAGTTGTGGCGCTGGCGCTGATGGTTATTGCAGGGTGCGGGACCCCGCCGGGTGCGCCGACCGGTTTGCAAGTCACGTCCACTTCGCCGATCACGTTAAGCTGGACAGCCGTTTCCGGGGCAACGAGTTACAGAGTTTACCGCGGCACGACGTCGGGCGGACTGTCAAGCAAGGAGCTCCTAGCCTCAAGCATAACCACAACGACGTTTGCGGATAACACCGCCACGGGGAACACCACCTACTTTTACCAGGTCTCTGCCGTGAATTCGGATGGCGTATCGTCGGCCTCCAATGAGGTAAGTGCCGTTGCAGTAGGTTCCGAATTTTCTTTGGTAGCCTCAGTCGCCAACTCCCAGATTACCTTGAACTGGACTGCCGTTACAAGTGCAGCGGGTTACAATGTGTGGAGGGGGACAACTACCGGGGTAATCGTGGATAAAACCAAAATCAATACTACCCTGGTTCCTGCAACAACGACAACCTTCACGGACACTGCAGCAGCGCACAATGTGGGCTATTTCTACCAGGTGACGGCTGTAGATGCGAGCGGCAATAATATTCAGCAATCCATTGAGGCTACAGCGTCAATTCCTTGAGGTTGGACAGGCAACCGTTAGCCTCAGCAGAGCCGGGTTTTTCCCGGCTCTCTTTTTTTATTCTCCCTGTTTCAATGGCTGTAAAATAGTTTTTAATTAACAGCAGATTGTGATATGTGGTGGAGCCGAAGAGCATTACACTCAGTCAGGGTGGAGGAATAGGACCATGCAGAAAGAATCGAGGATATCCGTGCTGCCGGCGGTGCTGGTCATAGTGGCGTCCTTGCTGTCGGCGTACGTTACCGCTCGGGTCATGCTGATGCAGCAGGCGGTGGTCTTGCGGGAAACCCGAGAAATGGTGGCCGTCGACGCGGCGCACAAGGGTCTGCAAAAGATCAGGCAACTGTCCTATGAACTGAACGGCCTGGCGGAGCAGTTGATCGCCTCCATCGAGGGCAGATACAGTGGCTACCAGCTTGCCAGGATAACCGAACGGATCAGGGACAAGGGCAACGAGCTCTATTTCCAGGCCGGCTCTCCCTTTGCGAAC
>DATBXI010000117.1:0-7313 GCA_036514355.1 Desulfuromonadaceae bacterium | reverse complement strand
GAGGATCGCCAGCCTGCCCCTGGCGGTGATCTCCTCGAAGTCCCGGCAGAAGAGGCGCTGGAAGGCGAAGACGCAGAACTCCGAGCCGGGCTCCTGGATGTCGATCAGGTGGTACGGCACTGCGCCGTATTCGTGCAGATCCTTGCCGGTGCCGATGTCCATACCCCGGAATACCTGGCGCGAGTCGGCCGAGATGATCTCTGCGTTGAGCTCACCAGCCAGGGCCACGGCCAGGCGGGTCTTGCCCGAGGCGGTGGGGCCGAGGATGGTGAGGAGGTTGAAGGGGAGGGAGCTTGTCAATTTACATCCAGTTGTTGGAAATGCCGCTTCGAGCAGTTTGCAATGTTGAAAGCCCCCGGCTTTGCCGGGGGATGCTTACTTGCGCTATAACAACTTATTCTTTGAAAGTACAAGGACACGCGCCTCTGATGGGTGCCGGTGGTTCAACCCACGACTTTTGAAAGAGGATCTGCCTTTATACCTGACCAGGCTTCTATAAAGCCCTGGCCTTTCCCCATGTCTTGTCCATCAAGAGTCCCCGTGACAGTTATCGGACCGGCATACGTCACTTCATTTGATTGCACAATCTCCATGTTGTCCATCACCATGTTGATAGTCAAGTCAGCATTTCTTTGAGGTGATCTAAGGCGTACGTAGTAGCGGCGAGGCCATGTTTTTTTAGTAGCTCCACTAGTCCACTGATCAGTATCCTTTTCGATGGTGATTCCATTTATTGGCCATGAAAATGCCTGCTTGCGTGCGGAGTTCTGAGTTTGTCCGCTGGTGTCATCATACATCGAGGCAACAAAAACGGTGCCATTCGCGCTGTCGAGTTGGAGCACCATCATCGCCATGCTCTGTTCGGGAAACTGGATGCAGAAAAAGGTGCTGAACATGTTCGCGTACGCCTTTCGCGCCTTCGCATCGTAACTGGAAATGGTTATATCCACCCACTGCAGTCCATCAGTGCCCTTGATATCCTCATGGACAAGGACGCCGGAAGTCGAATCTTCAGCCGTGATCGAAAAGGAGTCCACTTTGAGGAAGGGCAACTGATAGTAGAAAACCCCCTGGTCGATCATCGGGTCCCCGGTACCTTCAAGATACGCCTGGATATAGCCGCCATATGACCCCATGATAGCTGCCCTCTGCTCAGGCGTAATATTTTGCACACACAAGGCCGCGGTGCCATATCCCTGGTTTATCACCCCGAACTGGTCGGTGAAACGGAACTCCCCCTTAAACTGCCCGAGTTCCTGATTCAGTAGTGAGGACGGGATGTTGACTGTTACAATGTACTGGGTCCCGGCCTGGCCCATCCTTTCCCTTCTCACCGTCTGCATGGTGAAGAACGGATCTTGCTGTGTAGCAGGATCCGTATACATGACAACACTCCATGGGTTTGAAGTTATGGTAATATCTTCGTCCTGTATGGGATACCCCCATAATTTCCATTGCTCTGCTTCTGCTGCCGTTTTCCCTTTACGCCTTCTTATGTAACCTGTTCCTAATGACCACGCTGTAGGGATTGGCACCTCCTCGTTACGCTGAGCCTGTATGATGAAACAAATGTCGTCATCAGGATTATTCTCATCTATCACTGTCCCCATGAAAAACCATCCGTTGAGGCCGTAGGCCGGCTGGTCGCTCTCCAAGAATGTTGCAAGATTTTCCGCACTCTGGGTTTGAGGTAACGAATAGCCAGTCGTGAAATAGGTATCCCCGAACTTGGGTGTCGGATAGCGTGGATCAGCGCTCCCGCTGCAGCCCATAAGCGGATGGAGGGCCAGCGCGGCAGCACCTGTTCTGGCAATAAATTGGCGGCGGGAAAGAAGATGATGGAATAGCTCATTGCATGACATAATCGTTTCCTCCTCATGTCATCTTGAGATGACAACACGTAACGGTGCAAGGAATGGGCGCAATTTGAAGGCGGAGTCAAGTGTATCTTCCTGATTACGACTCGTTATTGCGTATTTTCACTGAAAAGTAATTTTTAATAAACTTATACCACTGTGGATGTCAAAATAAAATATTATTTATGAATGGTATCTGGCTTCATCCCGAGCTACTACCTCAAATGGCTACAGTGTTTTCTGGAGTTTTGTGGAAGTAGCAGGTGGGAGATAGCTGAGAAAAAAGTATAGCCCGTTATTGCTCCCCATGCAGTGCTGCAATGAGCTTCTCCGCCGCCGCCCGGTTCATCCCCTCCACGCCGACGATCTCCTCAACACCCGCCTCCTTCAACCGCTGCAGGCTGCCGAAGTGGCGCAACAGGGCCCGGGTCCGCTTGGGGCCGATGCCGGGTATCTGCTCGATGCCCGAGGCGATCCCCTCCTTGGCGCGCACGGTGCGGTGGTATTCGATGGCAAAGCGGTGGGCCTCGTCGCGGATGGCGGCCAGGAGCAGCAGCGGTGCAGAGCTCTGGCGCAGCACCACCGGGTTCCTGCGCCCCGGCAGGAAGACCCGCTCCTCGCTCTTCTCCACCGTGGGGGACTCCATGTCCCGGCTGGTGCGGCTCTTGGCCAGAGACACCAGGTCGACGCGCTCCTCCAGCCCCAGTTCCCGGATGATCGCCAGCGTGGCATTGAGCTGGCCGATGCCGCCGTCCACCACCACCAGGTCCGGCAGCCCCTCCTTTTCTATCGTCTCGGGACGGAAGCGCCGCCCGAAGACTTCGGCCAGCATGGCAAAGTCATCCTGCCCCTGGACATGGCGGATGCGGTAGCGGCGGTAGCTGGCCTTGTCCGGCCCGCCATCGGTGAAGCAGACGCCGCTCCCCACGGAGTGGCGCCCCTGGATGGTGGAGATGTCGTAGCATTCGATGCGGCGGGGGAGGCGGGCCAGGTGCAGGCGCTGCCGCAGCTCCTCCAGCACAGCCTGGGCAGATGCCGCCCGCTCGTCGCGCTCCCGCAGGGCCGCCGCGGCGTTCTTGCTGGCCAGGTCCACCAGTTCGCGCTTAGTGCCCCGCAGGGGGCAGCTGATGACGACTTTCTTCCCCCTGGTCTCGGAGAGCAGCTCGGCCAGGGTCCCGGCGTCCTCGATCTCCAGCGGCAGCAGGATCTCCTGGGGGATGAAATTGTCGGCGTTGTAGTACTGGGCCAGGAACGCCGCGATTCCCTCACTGTCCCCCAGCTCCCAGGCCAGGCTGAACAGGCGGCTGCCGGTCAGCACCCCGCCGCGGATGAACAGGAGCGCCAGCTCCAGCCGGGTGTTGTCACGGTAAAACCCCACCACGTCACTGTCTCCCCCCTGCGTGACCACCTTCTGCTTCTCCACCGTGACTTCGATGGAGCGCAGCAGGTTGCGCCAGCGGGCCGCCTCCTCGTAGCGCATCGCGTCGGCCGCCTCGGCCATGCGTCGCTTGAACTCACCCACCAGTTGCCGGCTCCGCCCCTCCAGGAACAGCATGGCGCCCGCCACCAGAGCGGCATAGTCCGCTGCGCTGATCAGGCCGTGACAGGGGGCGCTGCATTGGCCGATTTGGTGGTAGAGGCAGGGGCGCTTGCGCGCCTTGCAGCTCTTGAGCGGGTAGTGGCGCAGGGGGAACATGCGCTGGATCTGGCGCAGCACCTCCCGGGCCGCCGCGGCGGAGGCGTAGGGGCCGAAGTAGCGGGCCCCGTCCCGGGGGACTTTGCGCACGATGGTGAAGCGGGGGAACTCCTCGGCCGGATCGAGGCGCAGGGAGAAGTAGGTCTTGTCGTCCTTCAGGTCCAGGTTGTACCGGGGGTGATGCTGCTTGATCAGGGTGTTCTCCAGCAGCAGGGCCTCTTTCTCGGTGTCGGTGAGCATCACCTCCAGGTCGGCCACCCGGGCCAGCAGGAACTTGACGTGATAGCGGCCGTCGCCCGACGCGCCGAAGTAGGTACGCACCCGCTGGCGCAGATTGCGGGCCTTGCCGATGTAGATGATCGTGCCTGCCGCGTCGCGCATCAGGTACACGCCGGGCGAGGTGGGCAATTGCCGTATTTTATCCTCCAGGCTCATGCCGCCTATAGTATCTGCTTATGCCCGGAATGAAAAGCCTGTCGTTTGGGCAGGCTACTGCCTAAATTATAAGCATGTGGCCTGTTTTGCGGGCAGACCTGTTTGGTGTCCATATGTAATTAGTTCAATTATTATGCAGTGTTGTGAAGCTGTTGGCGTTTGGAGCCTATTTTGCATGCATTATCTGGGTTTGCCCAACGGCGGGCATATTTCACGAATACCAACGGGGGTAGTCGAGTATGGAGACCATGTCAACGGTGACTGGCCTGAAGAGCAGCGGCGATGTCCTTTTTCTGATGCTGGGGGCGGTGATGGTGTTTGCCATGCACGCCGGGTTTGCCTTTCTCGAGGTGGGCACGGTGCGCAAGAAGAACCAGATCAACGCCTTCGTAAAGATCCTCACCGACTGGTCCGTATCGACGGTCGTCTATTTTGTGCTCGGTTTTCCCATTGCCTACGGTATTTCCTTTCTAAAGCCGGCGGAAGAGCTGCTGGGCAAGACCCAGGGGTACGACCTGGTGCACTATTTCTTCCTGCTCTGCTTCGCGGCCTGCATCCCGGCCATCATCTCCGGCGGCATCGCCGAACGGGCCAAGTTCTGGCCCCAGGTCGTCGCCGGGGCGATCTTCGCCGGTCTTTCCTACCCCCTGTTCGAGTCGCTCATCTGGGGCCAGAACTGTGCCCTGCTGCAAGGGGTGTTCAAATCCATGGGCGGGGCCGAGTTCCACGACTACGCCGGCTCGGTGGTGGTGCATTCCATCGGCGGCTGGATCGCCCTGCCCGCGGTGATCATCCTCGGGCCGCGCATGGGGCGCTACGTCCGCGGCAAGTCCCACCCGCTCCCGATCAGCAACATCCCCTTCCTGGCGCTGGGCTCATGGATCCTGGCGGTGGGGTGGTTCGGGTTCAATGTGATGAGCGCCGGCAACCTGGAGAAAATCTCCGGCCTGGTGGCGGTCAATTCCCTGATGGCTATGGTGGGTGGGGTGCTGGCGGCGCTGGTGGCCGGCAAGAACGACCCGGGTTTTGTCCACAACGGTGCCCTGGCCGGCCTGATCGCCATATGCGCGGGGAGCGACCTGATGCACCCGCTGGCGGCCTTCGTTGTCGGCTGCGTGGCCTCCCTGATCTTTGTCTATGGTTTTCATTATGAACAGGAAAAGTTCCAGATCGACGATGTGCTGGGTGTCTGGCCGCTGCACGGCGTGACAGGAACGTGGGGGGGGATAGCCGCCGGCATCTTCGGCCAGAAGGCCTTTGGCGGCATGGGCGGCGTCTCCTTCGTGTCCCAGCTGGCGGGCAGTGTGGCTGCCATCCTGTTTGCCCTTGCCAGCGGTTTCGTGGTCTACGGTATCCTCGCCAAGACCGTAGGGATCCGTCTGCACGAGGAGGACGAGCATGCCGGCGCCGACCTGTCCATCCACCACATCGGCGCCTATCCCGAGGACAGCATCCGGTGAGCCTGGCCGGAGGCGGCTCCGGGGCCAGCGGAATACCCCTGTAAAAACCTTTTCTTCCGTTGACAAGGGGGTGGAGAAATGCTATGTAACACGCATTTTATCCGACATTTCTCCACTCCCCGTGCGCCGCTGTCCCGGTGCTGGCCAAGAAGAGGTTTACGACGGTGATATCCTTGAAAGTATGCCGCACCATCCTGGCCAGGTTTTTCATTGCAGTGGTCATAATTTCATCGTTACTGGTCCCTGCCGCCTTCTGCCAGGAAACGGAAGACTCCCAGGTATTCATTGCCGGCTTCAATGCCTACCAGCAGAAAGACTACCCCAGCGCCATCGGGAAGCTGAACGAGGTGCTGGCGAAATACCCCGACACCCCCCTGCGTGACATGGCCCTGTTCTGGCTCTCCCGTTCCTACTTCAAGAACGGGAACCAGCGCGATGCGGCCCGCGTCATGTCCCAATTCTCCAAGGAATATCCCGATAACCCCCTCAAGGCCACGGTGGAAGAGGAACTCCTCAACCTGACGGCACGGTACGAGAAGGGGGAAAAGCTGCCCGTTGGTACCCTGCCCGTAACGGTTGCCGCGGATGAGGCGGCCCGGAAGGCAAAGGCCGAGCAGGAACGGCTCGCTGCTGCAAAAGCGGAGCAGGAGCGGTTGGCCCAGGAGAAGGCAGCCCAGGAGAAGGCAGCCCAGGAGAAGGTGGCCCAGGAGAAGGTGGCCCAGGAGAAGGTGGCTCAGGAGAAGGTGGCTCAGGAGAAAGCGGCTCAGGAGAAAGCGGCTCAGGAGAAAGCGGCGGCACAAGAACAGCAGCGCCTGGCAGCCGCCAAGGCCGAGCAGGATCGCAAGGCGGCCGAGCAGGCGGCACGGGCCGAACAGGAGCGTCTGGCCGCCCGGAAGGCCGCCGAAGAGCGTCAGGCTGCCGAAGCCGAGCGCCGCAGGCAAGAGCAGGAGCGCATCGCCGCCGAAAAGGCCGCCGCGGAGGCCGAGGCCGCCCGCCTGGCTGCAGCCCGGAAGGAGCAGGAGCGTCTTGCGGCCGAGCAGGCGGAAAAAGAGCGCCAGGCCAAGCAGCGTGAAGCGGAGGAGAAGGCACGCGCCGCAAAGGCGGCGTTGCGCGAGCGGGCCATCGCCCAGTACAAGTCCATCATCGAGACGTACCCGGACAGCGCGGCCGCCGGTACTGCCATGGCCAAGCTCAAGGAGCTGGGCGTTGCCGTGGCCATGCCGCCCAAGCGGGTCGCGGAGCAAAAATCCGAGGAACCGGCGGACAATGCCCAGGTGCTGAAGCTCCAGGTGGCGCAGTTTGCGGGTTTCGAGTTCAACCTGCTGGCCAAACCCCAGGCCTACGACGTTGCCCGCCGCATCAGCGTGCCGTTCGAGATCGTCAACCGGGGCAACGGCCCGGACTCGTTCAGCCTGGAATCGGGCTTTCCGGCCGAGTTCATGTCCGGCTTCGCCCCGGCCGCGACGCCCGATCAGCCCATCAGCCAGACCCCGGTCATGGCGCCGGGCGAGACGTTCAAGGGTATCGTAACCCTGACGATTCCCGCCGCCAGCATCGACGGCTTGCGCATCACCCATCCGGTCAAGGCCGTGTCCCGTTCCACGGGCGAGGCCACCCAGTCGCGTGAGGTCACCGTGATTGCGGCTGCACCGCTGTTGCGGGCGGTGCTCAAGACCGACAAGAGCCAGCTGCTGCCGGGCGAAAAGATCAGCTACCACCTTGCCGTGCTCAACGTCGGCTCCACGGCGGCCCGGGAAGTCACCCTCCGCCTCAGTTTCCCGCCCCAGTTTGCGCCGGTCGATTATGAGGCCGCCGGTTTCAGGCAGGAGGCGAACGCCGCGCTGGTACTCAACGGCATACAGGTCA
>DATBXI010000116.1:0-7216 GCA_036514355.1 Desulfuromonadaceae bacterium | reverse complement strand
CCGGGTTCAGCCCCCGGGCGGTGAGGGTGATGTACACGTTGGACGTGTCGGAGGTGACCACCGAGATCAGCCCCTTGGCGCGCTTGATCCCCGCCTTGAGCAGGGTCTCGTCCAGGGTGGCGTCCCCCTTGAGGAACAGGTATCCCTCCTCCTCCAGCCGTTCCAGGATCTCGGGCTCCTTCTCGACCACCACGAAGGCGAGGCCGTTGGCTTTGAACTCCTTGCAGATCAGGGAGCCGATCCGGCCGAAACCGCAGATGATGTAATGCTCGGTAAGGGCATCGATCTTCTTTTCCACTTTTTTCCTCCCGATGATCCGCTGGAACTGCCCCTCGAACATGATCTGGGCCAGGCTGCCCACGATGTAACCCAGAACGCTGACACCCACGACGATCAGGACGATGGTGAACACCTTGCCGGCGTCGGACAGGTCGTGAACCTCCTTGAAGCCCACGGTGCCCAGGGTGATGACCGTCATGTACAGGGCGTCCAGGAGGTTCCACTGCTCGATGGACATGTAGCCGGCCGTACCGGCCGTTACCAGCAGTGCGAGGACCAGTATGGATATTTTCAGGTGCCGTACGGGATCCATGATGCGGTGCAGATTACCCGCAGGCATCGCAAAATTCAAGGAGTGATTGTTCCCTGCCGCGGGCTTCTCCTTCGAATCAGTCGCAGCAGGAACGGATGTGCGCGGAGCACAGAAGCCTAGAACTGGCTAATAATGCGTAAAACCGGAAGGTTAGGGTTGACAAATGCTGCATACTGTATACAATAAAACAAAAATTTATTCCGGAGTCCGCCTGCCCATGAAACGACCCATCGAAAAGCACCTCACCCTGCGGGAAAAAATCCTGGAAAACATCCGCGATGCCATCATCTCCGGCTCGCTCAAGGCCGGCAGCAGGGTCTCGGAGCCGGAACTGGCCGAACGCTACGGCATCAGCCGCACCCCCATCCGCGAGGCCTTCCGCCAGTTGGAGTCGGAAGGCTACCTGACGGTGATTCCGAGGCGGGGAGCGGTGGTCAGCGAGTTCAGCCAGAAGGACGTGGAGGAGTTCTACGCCATCAAGAGCATCCTGGAAGGGTATGCCGCCCGCCGCGCCTGCGAAAAGCTGACCGAAAAGGAGCTGACCCGGCTGCAGTCCATCAACGACCGGCTCGCGGAACTGGCCGACCATAACGACATCAAGACGTTCTTCAAGATCCACAACGATTTCCACGACATGTTCATCAAGGCCGCTGACAACGAGAAGCTGCGGGACCTGATCAACAGCCTGGTGACCCGTTTCCAGCGGCTGCGCCTGATGTCCCTCTCCCTGCCGGGGAGGATGCGGATTTCCGTGCAGGAGCATGAGAAGATCATCGAGGCGTTCCGGGCCAAGAATGGGGAGGCAGCCGAAACCCTGGTGCGCAAGAACGCCGAGTACGGCGGCAGGGTGCTGATGGATGGGGGCATGGGCACGCCCCAGGCTGAGTTGTTGCAGATCGACGTGTAAGAGGGCTGCCATGGCCGCAACAAGGCAGGACATGCTGAAGGCGCTCCCCAAGGTCGACCGGCTGCTGGCGTGGCCGGAGATGGCCGGGCTGCTGGCGCTGCACCCCCGCCCGGAAGTGCTCACGGCCGTGCGGACCACCCTGGACAGCCTCAGGCAACGGATGGGTGAGGGCGCTCCGGCGGGGCCGCCCGGACGCGACGCCATTATTGCCCTGATCGCGGCAGAGCTGGAGCGGCGTGCGGCCAACAGCCTGCGGCCGGTGATCAACGCCAGCGGCGTGGTGGTCCACACCAACCTGGGGCGCTCACCCCTGGCCGAACAGGCCGAAGCGGCCATACGCGCCGTGGCCACGGGGTACTCCAACGTGGAATTCGACCTGGAGAGCGGCGAGCGGGGCACGCGCTACTCCCACGTGGAGGGGCTGATCTGCGAACTGACCGGTGCCGAGGCGGCCCTGGTGGTGAACAACAACGCGGCCGCGGTCATGCTGGCCCTGTCCGGCCTTGCCAACGGCCGTGAGGTGATCGTTTCCCGGGGCGAGCTGGTGGAGATCGGCGGTTCGTTCCGCATCCCGGACGTCATGCGCCAGAGCGGCGCCACCCTGGTGGAGGTGGGCACCACCAACCGCACCCATGCCCGCGACTACAGTACGGCGCTTTCCGCCAACACCGCTTTGCTGCTCAAGGTGCACACCAGCAATTTCGCCGTCGTGGGATTCACCGCCGAGACGACGGTTGCCCAATTGGCGGAGATCGGCCGCGAGGCTGCCATTCCGGTCATGCTGGACGCGGGGAGCGGCTGCCTGGTGGACCTTGCACCCTTCGGCATCCCGGGCGAGCCGACCATCGGGCAGTACCTGGCGGCCGGCGCGGACCTGGTCACCTTCAGCGGCGACAAGCTGCTGGGCGGCCCCCAGGCCGGGATCATCGCGGGCAAGCGGGCGTTTGTGGAGCCGCTCAAACGGCATCCGCTGCTCAGGGCCGTGCGCATCGACAAGCTGACCCTGGCCGCCCTGGAGGCCACCCTCCGGCTCTACCGCGACGAACGCCAAGCCCTGGCCGCCATCCCCACCCTGCGTATGCTGACGGCGCCTCCCGCGGTGCTCGCCCGCCGCGCCGACCGGCTGGTGCGGCGCCTCCGGCGCATACTCCCCCCGGCGGTGACGCTGACCAGGCACCGGGGCGAATCCAATGCTGGCGGCGGCGCGTTCCCTCTGCTACAATTGCCCACGGCACTCATCGAGGTGCGTATTGCCGGCGCCTCGCCCCAGCAGATCGAAGCGACCCTGCGGCGGGCCAGCGTGCCGGTCGTGGGGCGCATCAACCGCGACCGCTTTCTGCTCGACATACGCACCATCTCCGATCATGAACTGCCCGCACTGTGCGACGCCATCCGCTGGGCCGCCGCTGCAGTGACCCAAGAGAATGCCTCTCTCCCCTTCACGGGGAGGGGCGGGGTGGGGATGGGGTGATCCTGTGCCTGAACACCCCATCCCCCTCCTGACCTCCCCCTTGGAGGGGGAGGAACGTGCCCGCTGCTCAGCAGGAATTGGGACGACATAAGAGGAATCATGACTTCATTCACGACATTCGCCCTGATCCCGGCCGCCGGCATGGGCAAGCGCATGGGCGCATCCATCAACAAGCAGTACCTGGCCCTGGGCGGCTTGCCCATCGTGGCCCGCACCATCTCGATCTTCGAGCAGGCGGACTGCATCGATGCCATCTACCTGGTCATCCCGGCCGACGAGATACCCTTTTGCCGCGAGCATGTGGTGGCTGCCTGCGGCTTCCGCAAGGTGGTGGAGATCGTCCCCGGCGGGAAGGAACGCCAGAACTCGGTCATGAACGGGCTCAACGCCATTGCCCGGCAGGCCAAGGGCTCCGATGTGGTGGTGATCCACGACGGCGTCCGGCCGTTCATCACCCCGGCGCTGCTGCGGGCATCCATCGATGTGGCCGTGGCCGGCGACGGAGCCCTGGTGGCCGTGCCCGCCAAGGACACCATCAAGACCGTCCGGGATGGCGTGGTGACCGGCACCCCCCCGCGGGAGACCCTTTGGCAGGCCCAAACCCCCCAGGCCTTCCGCTTCGACCGCATCCACGCCGCCCATCTGGCCGCCGAACGGGACGGCTTCATGGGGACCGACGATACCTCCCTGGTGGAGCGCGCCGGCGGCTGCATCCGCATCGTGACCGGCGATTACCGCAACATCAAGATCACCACCCCCGAGGACCTGATCCTCGCCGAGGCGTTCCTTGCCAACCCGCACAGGGAGGTGCCGTGAAAGCAAACAGTGCCGACAGGATCCTCATCGTTGACGATGAGCAGGATATAGCCCTGATCCTCAAGCTGCATCTGGAGGATGCCGGCTACCGGACCGCTTCCGCCCAGGACGGCGAGCAGGCCATCGCCATGCTGGCGAAGCAGGAGTTCGACCTGGTGCTGCTGGATTTCAGGATGCCGCGCATGGGGGGGGTGGAGGTGCTGCAACGCATCCGCGAGTCGGGCAGCGACGTGGCGGTCATCATGATGACGGCCCATGGCAGCGAGAACCTGGCTGTGGAGTGCATGAAATCCGGCGCCCTGGATTATTTTCCCAAGCCGTTCACCCTCGACGACATGCTGCCCCGGGTGGCGCGGGCTTTGGCTTACCGCCGCGCGGTGCGGGAGAAGCAGCGCCTGGAGCAGGAGAAGGCAGACTTCGTCTCCATGCTCTCCCATGACCTGAAGAACCCCATCACCGCCGTGGTGGGCTCCATCGACATCGTACGCGAGGGGCGCCTGGGACCGCTGAACGAGGAGCAGGCCGAGTACCTCCAGTCCGCCATCGACAGCTGCAACGAAGTGGTGGCCATGATCGACAACCTGCTGGATATCCACCGGTTCGAGGCGGGCAGGATGCAGATGAACATCCGCGACCATAACCCGGCGGACATCGTGGGGGCCGTGGCCGACACATTCGCCAGGGTGGCGGAGCACGAGCGGATCAGGCTGTCCCTCGACCTGGGGGAGGAGTTGCCGACGGTCGCCGTTGACCGCCGCGCCCTCACCAGGGTCATCGCCAACCTGCTGGCAAATGCCGTCAAATTCACCCCGGAAGGGGGGGAGATCGTCATCTCCTGCCAGCGTACCTGCGACCTGGAGGCGCAACGCTCGGCCATTCCCGCCCATGCCAGGATTCCCGAGGGGTTCGCCGCCCAGCGGTGCCTGGTCCGTTTGAGCGTCCGGGACACCGGCACCGGCATCCCGAGCGAAGAATTGGGCAACATCTTCGAACGGTTCGTCCAGGTGCCGGGAACGGGTATCCGGGAACGGGGCGGCGCGGGCCTGGGGCTGGCCTACTGCAAGATGGCGGTGGAAGGCATGGGAGGGGTGATCTGGGCCGAAAGCCAGCTCGGCGCGGGGAGCGAGTTCACCGCCCTGCTCCCCTGCCCGGGTGAGGCGTGCGCCTGACGGCCGCCCCCGCGCCATTATTGTCATACCGTGCAGACCCGGGCAGGCCCACATGGCCTGCCCTTTGTGCAGGAACGCAAAGCCCGCCCCCCGGCGGGCTTTTGCATGTGCGGATGCCGGGTTTCCGGCACTCCGTGCCTTCGGCGCCGGAAAGGGGGCTCTGTTCCGTTTCCATTAAGCGTATAATATATATGAAATCAACTATGGAAAGGGGACACGATCATGCGAACGCACAATGGTGAACGACTTTCCGAAGCCGAGATCGCCGTCCACTGGCAGGAGGAGGGGTATTACCACCCTTCTGAATCGTTTATCCGCCAGGCCAACCTGATCGAAGACGGCATCTATAAACGCTTTGCTCCCGATAATTATCCCGGCTGTTACGAAGAATACGCTAATCTGCTCCACTGGTACCGGCGCTGGGACACGGTCCTGGACAGCAGTCACCCTCCCTTCTGGCGTTGGTTCACGGGCGGCACGCTCAATGCCGCATATAACTGCGTGGACCGCCATCTGCCCGCATTCAGGAACAAGGTGGCCATCCATTTCGTCCCCGAGCCCGAGGACGAAGCGACCCAGCACGTCACGTTTCAGGAACTGTTCGTCAGGGTGAACGAATTTGCCGCCCTGCTGCGCGATTTCGCCGGCCTGAAGCGGGGTGACCGGGTAACGCTGCACATGCCCATGGTGCCCGAGCTGCCCATCACCATGCTGGCCTGCGCCCGCCTGGGGGTGGTCCATTCCCAGGTGTTCAGCGGCTACAGCGCCAAGAGCGTGGCCGAACGGGTCGCGGACTCGGAGAGCCGGGTACTGATCACCACGGACGCCTACTACCGCGGCGGCAAGCTGCTGGATCACAAGCACGACGCCGACGCGGCGGTGGAACTGGCGGAACAGGCGGGGCAGCGGATCGACAAGGTGCTCGTGTGGGAGCGCTATCCGGGCCGCTATTCCAGCTCGACCCCTCTGGTGGAGGGGCGTGACTTCCTGGTCAACCCATTGCTGAAACAGTATCGCGGCCAGCGGGTGGTGCCGGAAGAGATGGCGGCCGATGCCCCGCTCTTCCTGATGTACACCAGCGGCACCACCGGCAAGCCCAAGGGGTGCCAACACAGCACCGGCGGATACCTGTCCTATGTGGCCGGCACGGCCAAGTACGTGGAGGACATCCATCCCCAGGACGTGTACTGGTGCATGGCCGACATAGGGTGGATCACCGGGCATTCCTACATCGTCTACGGCCCTTTGGCCCTGGGGGCATCGGTGGTGGTGTACGAGGGGTTGCCGACCTGGCCCGATGCGGGACGCCCCTGGCGGATCGCACAGGATCTGGACGTCAACATCTTCCACACCTCCCCCACGGCTATCCGCGCACTGCGCCGGGCCGGGCCCGACGAACCGTCCAAGTACAACTATCACTTCAAGCTGATGACCACGGTGGGCGAGGCGATCGAGCCGGAGGTGTGGCGCTGGTACTATCACGCGGTCGGCAAGGGTGAGGCGGTCATCGTCGATACCTGGTGGCAGACCGAGACGGGCGGGTTCCTGACCAGCTCCATGCCCGCACTGCACGCCATGAAGCCGGGCAGCACCGGGCCGGCCATGCCGGGGATCTATCCGGTCATCCTGGACGACGAGGGGCACGAGATACCGGAAGGCTCCGGAAAGGCGGGCAACATCTGCATCCGCAACCCCTGGCCGGGCGGCTTCCAGACCATCTGGAAGGACCCGGAGCGTTTCGTTGCCCAGTACTATGCACGCTACTGCCGCAACCGGGAGAGTACGGACTGGCACGACTGGCCGTACCTGACCGGTGACGGCGCCACCCAGGGGGCGGACGGTTACTACCGCATCCTGGGGCGCATCGACGACGTGATCAACGTGGCCGGCCACCGCCTCGGCTCCAAGGAGATCGAATCCGCAGCCCTGACCGTGGCCGAGGTGGCTGAAGCGGCGGTCATACCGGTGGCGGACGACGTCAAGGGGCGTATCCCCGAACTGTACGTATCCCTGAAGCCCGGCTGCACGTCGAGTGAGGCGCTGCAGCTGCGGATATCCGCGGCCATTGCCACCGAGATCGGGCCGATTGCCAAGCCCCGGGCGGTGGTGATCGTGCCGGATATGCCTAAGACCCGTTCGGGCAAGATCATGCGCCGGGTACTGGCCGCGCTCTCCAGCGGGGAGCCGGCAGGTGACATCACCACCCTGGCCAATCCCGAGACCGTGGAGGAGATCCGGCAGATCCTCGTGAGGGCCGAGGA
>DATBXI010000115.1:0-9126 GCA_036514355.1 Desulfuromonadaceae bacterium | reverse complement strand
CTGTTCCCGCCTCAGGCACACCAACGACATGCTGGTGGAAGCCCTGGACAGCGGCGTAACTGCGGAATCGCTTTCGTCGGGCTTTCCTGCGGCACTCTCGCGGCAGCATCCATTCATTAAGATCACCGAAGCGTAGGCAGCCCTCATCCATTGAACCGGCAAGCCGCTGCCATGCCCATCATTTCGCATGTTCATCTATTGCCTTGAACTCCATTTGGACCTCCCCTGCCGCTCCCTCAAGGAGAAGCGCGGCATCGTCAAGAGCATCATGGGGCGGGCGCGCAACCGCTTCAACGTGGCGTGTGCCGAAGTGGACCGCCAGGACAACCCGGCAGTCGCCGTGTTGGGATTCGTTACGGTCAGCCCGGACAAGCTCATGGCGCGAACAACGCTGGAACGGGTGGAAGATTGGGTCTACAACGAATGGCCGGACGTGGGGATCACAGGAGCGGACATTACCGAGATATGAGAGCGCCCATCCCACCAACAGTTTTATTGACACCCCTTATGAACCACGCTATATTTGAAACTTATTTCAAACACTTATGCGTCATCCACTTAACCGAACCTGTTTCGCCACTTAATTAAATTTATGCCGGACCTACTCGGTACCCAAGACCAGAACACCGCAACACACCTGAGCAAACTGGGCTCAAGCCTCCTCGACTCGGTCGTGCGAAGATTTTCAAATCCCCAGACGGCCCGCCGCAACAGGTGTATCCTCCTCATCACCACCGCTCTCCTGCTGACGTTCATCGTGCTGCCCAGCCATCATTTTTCCACGATGCAATTCAAGACCGGGGATATTGCCACCTCTGACATCCGCGCCACCCAGGAATACCTGGTGGAGGACCGGGCCCAGACCGAGCAGCGCCGCAAGGAGGCCGGCAACAACGCCCCGCTGGTCTACAACCTGAGCGACCGTGTCCCCGCCTACCTGATCGGCAAGCTGGAAGAGACCCTCGCCCAGATCCACAAGGAACGCAGCGCAAAAAACGCCAGGAGCGCGGAAGAGTGGCGCAGCCTGCTGGTGCCGCTGATCGACACGGAGCTGAGCGAGGCCGAGATTCGCGCCCTGACCCGCATCAAGTCGGACAGGGCGTTCCTGGACGATGCGACCACCCTGCTGAATGAACTCTACCAGCGCAGGGTCGTGCTGGACGGCAAGGTCTTCCAGACCGATGCCCGACGCGGCATGGAGATCCTGGAGAACAACGGCAACCTGATCGGACGGGGCGACGCCTCCATGAACTACACCGAGATCGGCGAAGCCCGCAGGATGGTTGCCGGCTGGAAGATTGCGGGGCTGGGTGATCGGGCCGATGCCCCCCGGATAGCGGCGGTCATCTCCCGCATCCTGCTGCCCAACCTGATCTACAACCGCGAGGCGTCGGAGGCCCGCGCCAAGACCGCCACGGAAGCGGTCCGTCCGGTACTGTTCAAGGTGCAAAAAGGGGAGATGATCGTGCGGGTCGGGGAACGGATCAACCCCGAGCAGTCCCAGAAGCTGCGCGCCATCTTCCAGGGGAACCGCAGCGGCAACCGGCTGTTCGCGGCTGCCGGGATATTCGGCCTGATCCTGGTGCTGTTCTACTTTCCCTACCGTTTCGCCTGCAAGAACATCCGCAAGTTCAACCCCACCAACCGGGACATCCTGGTCCTGTCGCTCCTGATCATCGGCAGTTTCCTGGTGTTCAAGACCGCGCTGCTCATATCCCACAACATCGGCCAGGTCTTTCCGGGTGTGGACACCAACAACTATTTCTACCTGTTCCCCTTTGCCGCAGGCGCCATGATCGTGCGCGTCTTCATCAACTCCGAGGTGGCCCTGGTCTACTGTGCCATCCTGGCGCCGCTCCTGGGGATCATGTTTGAAGGCAGCATGTCCGTGGTGATCTACGCCCTGTTGGGGAGCATTGTCGGCGCCCACGGCATGCGGCAATGTTCGGATCGCGGCACGGTCTATGCCGCGGGCCTCAAGGTGTCGGTGGTCAGCTTGGCCATGGCCATGGCCTTCCAGACCTTCAACGGTACCCTCTTCAGCATACAGACCGTCTACGTAGCCTTCTTTGCCCTGGTGAGCGGCGTGGTGAGTGCCGGTTTCGTGTCCGGTTTCATCCCGGTCATCGAGACGCTGTTCCACTACACCACCGACATCAAGCTGCTGGAACTGGCCAATCTCAATTCCCCCCTGCTGCGCGACCTGATGGTGCGCGCGCCGGGCACCTATCACCACAGCGTTGTGGTGGGCAACCTGGTGGAGGCGGCGGCCGAAGCCATCAACGCCAACCCGCTTCTGGCGCGCGTTGCGGCTTATTACCACGACATCGGCAAGGCATCAAAACCGCTCTATTTCATCGAAAACCAGGCCGACGAAGAAAACCGCCACGACCGGCTCGCCCCCAGCATGAGCGCCCTGATCCTCATATCCCATATCAAGGAAGGGGCCGAGTTGGCCCGCGAGAAACGCCTGGGGCAACCGATCATCGACATCATCCGCCAGCACCACGGCACCGGCCTGATCAAATTTTTCTACGACCGGGCCAAGACCCAGGCCGAGGCCAGCGGGCAAACCGTGGAGGAGAAGGATTTCCGCTACCCGGGCCCCAAGCCGCAGACCCGCGAAGCCGGCATCGTCATGCTGGCCGACTGCGTCGAGGCCGCCTCACGCAGCCTGGCCAACCCCACCGCGGACCGGATCCAGGGGATGGTGCAGAAGATCATCAACAACATCTTCATCGACGGCCAACTGGATGAGTGCGAACTGACGCTGAAAAACCTGCACGAAATCGCCAAGAGCTTCAACCGCATCCTGAACGGGATATTCCACCACCGCATTGATTACCCCGAGCCGGTCCACAAGGGGGGCGGCGGGGCACGAAAAACGCTGCCTATCGAACAGAAAGCCGCTGCCGTCGAACAGATCAAGGCGGGCAATGGGGGCAAGAAGAGTGCAGATACTGCTGAACAACCGCCAGCGAAGGCATCGGATCGGGACAAGCCGGCTGCGAAGGGTGGCAACGAGAATCTTAAGCGCCTTGGGATGTCCTGAGGAAACGGAACTGTCCGTCTCCATCGTGGGGGACCGGAGCATCCGCACCATCAACCGCGACTACCTGGGACGGGATCACCCTACCAACGTGATCTCCTTTTCACTCCGGGAGGGGGACTGGGGTGAGGTCACACCCCATGCCCTGGGTGACGTGATCATCTCGGCCGACACCGCCAGCCGGGAGGCCGAGGCCGGAGGCATGGAGCCGTTCGAGCGGCTCTGTTTCCTGCTGATGCACGGCATACTCCATCTGTGCGGGTATGACCACGAGCGCTCGGGCCCGGAAGAGGCCCTGAAAATGGAGCACAAGGAGCGGGAGCTATTCAGGATCCTGAAGAAGGAAGGGTTGTTAAGCCCGACCGGTTCATAGACTCGGCCAACTGCGCCATCGAGGGGATCATCCACGCGGTCCGCAGCGAGCGGCACATGCGCAACCACTTCGTCTCGGCTGCCGTGGTACTGCTGGCGGCGCTCTTCCTGCGGGTGACCCCCATGGAATTCGCCCTGCTGGCGCTGTCTATCCTGTTCGTGCTGTTCGCGGAACTGCTCAATACGGCCGTAGAGGCGACGGTGGACTTGGTTTCGCCCGGCTTCCACCCCCTGGCCAAGGTCGCCAAGGATACGGCCGCCGGCGCGGTGCTGGTGGCCGCCCTGGGCGCCGCCATCATGGGCTACCTGATCCTGGCCCGATACGTGCTCCCCATCTACGGAAAGGTGCTCGCCATGTTCGGTACGCCATCCGATCTGGGTACGGTGGTATCCATCCTGATCGTCACCATCGTCGTGGTCATGGTCAAGAGCCTGACCGGCAAGGGTACGCCGCTCCGCGGCGGCGTGCCCAGCGGCCATGCGGCCGTGGCGTTCTCCATTGCCACGGCGGTCTCGCTCAACACCCATGACCCGCTCATCTCGCTGCTTTCCGTCGCACTGGCGGCAATGGTCAGCCATTCGCGGCTGCTGATGCGGATCCATACCATGAAAGAGGTCGTGGTCGGCTCCGTGATCGGAGCCGGCATTACCCTGGTCGTGCTTATGTTATTCAAACTCTTGGGCTCGTAACGGAGGGAATTCACGTTGGAAGAAGGCGGAGGCATAAAAACCGGGATACTCGACCTGGTCAGCAGGTTCCTGACCGGTCGCAAGAAGATCACGGCCGACGAGATCCATGAGCTGATCGAGGCCAGCGAGGAAGAGGGGCTGGTAAACGAGGAGGAGAGCGAGATGATCCGCTCGATCTTCTCCCTGCGCAGCACCGTGGTGCGCGAGGTCATGGTGCCCCGCACCGACATGGCCTGCATCGCCGCCGATGCCACCGTCCAGGAGATGCTGGCAACCATCATCGACTGCGGCCACTCGCGCCTGCCGGTCTACGAGACCACCATCGACAACATCATCGGCCTGCTCTATGCCAAGGACCTCCTGAAATACTGGGGCGAAGAGCAGGAGCGGGTGCAGGCGCGCACCATCATGCGCCCCCCCTACTTTATCCCCGAAACCAAGCACCTGGAACAACTGCTTCAGGAGTTCCGGCGCAAGCGGGTCCACCTGGCCATCGTCATCGACGAATACGGCGGCACCTCGGGGCTGATCACCATCGAGGACCTACTGGAGCAGATCGTGGGGGACATCCAGGACGAATACGACCAGGAGGAGGCGCTTTTCGAGCTCAACACCGACGGCTCCATCACCGCCGATGCCCGCATGCCGGTGGAAGACCTGGAGGAGCACTTCGACATGGAGATCGAGCGCGACAAGTTCGATACCATCGGTGGCCTCATCTTTCACCTGACCGGCAAGATCCCCGCCACGGGGGACGTGATCGATGGTGCGGGGCTGCGCCTGACCATCCTGGATGCGGACGAGCGCAAGATCAAGCGGGTCCGTGTCGCCCGCACGGGCAGCGCCAATGGCCAAACAGCGGGTGACGAGTGACGAACCCGTTCACGGCAGCATACCTGCGGCCACTGTTCGATCGTGCGGGGCTTCTGGCCATGGTTTCCGGCGTACTGATCGCCCTGGCCTTTCCCAACACCGGCCTCTCGTTTCTGGCCTGGGTTGCGCTGGTTCCCCTGCTGGTCGCGCTTGAGGGGGCATCCACCCGCACGGCCTTTCGCATCGGCTTCACCTGCGGCATGAGCGCCTACGCCGTCATCCTGTACTGGATCAATATCGTGGCCACCCAGTACGGACACCTCCCCTGGGCCGTCAGCATCCCGATCTATCTCATGCTGGCCACATGGCTGGCCCTGTTCTACGGCATGACCACCCTGGTGGCCCGCCTGGGAGAACAGGCCGGACTCAAGACCGCCTTTACCCTGCCGGTGGCCTGGGTCGCCTTCGACTTCCTCCGTTCCTTCCTGTTGACCGGCTTCCCCTGGGCCATGCTGGGGCACTCCCAGTACCGCACCCTGCCGCTGATCCAGATCGCCGACATCACCGGCGTCTACGGCATCACGGCGCTCATCGTGCTGGCCAACGTGGTGCTCTACCGCGTCCTGCGGGCGGTTTTCGGGGCACGCGCAACCTACCCGGTCAAGAGCGCGGTTTTCCTGGTCGTCGCCCTCACGGCAACGCTCGTCTACGGGTTCAACCGCCTGAACCAGGCAGAGGCGGCCGTCGACGCACCGCTCAGGGTGGCCCTGATCCAGGGGAACATCCCCCAGGATGTCAAATGGAGCCCGGACTTCCGGGAACAGACCATGGCCATCTACGAGCGCCTGACCAGGGAAGCGGGCAAAGGCGGCGTGGACCTGGTGGTCTGGCCGGAGAGCGCCGTGCCCTTTTTCTTTCAGGACGAGCCGGCGCAGGCGGAACGTATCCGGGCCCTGGCACGGCAGCTGCACACCTGGCTGCTCCTCGGCAGCCCGGCCCACGAGTTGGTCAACGGCCAAAACAGCTTCCTCAACAGCGCCTTTGTCATTGATCCCAACGGCAGCACCGTTGCCAGGGGGGACAAACTGCACCTGGTGCCTTTCGGGGAATACGTGCCGCTGAAACGTCTGCTCCCGTTTGTCAACAAGCTGGTGGTGGGGATCGGCGATTTTTCGCCCGGCGAACACGCCACCCCGCTGAACGTCGGCTCAACCCGGGCAGGGCTGCTGGTCTGCTATGAGGCGATCTTCCCGGAGATCGCGCGGGAGTACGTGCGCAACGGTGCGCGCATCCTGGTGAACATCACCAATGACGCCTGGTACGGCCGCTCCTCGGCGCCCTACCAGCACTTCTCCATCGCCGTGTTCCGTGCCGTGGAGACCCGCACCCCCCTGCTGCGCGCCGCAAACACCGGCATAACCGCCATCGTGGACCAGAATGGCCACATCCGCACCATGACCAGCCTGTTCGTGGAAGGGTTCCGCACCGGCGAGGTCCGACCCGGCAGCGGCGACTCCCTCTACCTGCGGATCGGCGATGCACCGGCCTGGCTGTGCGTGTTGCTGTGTGCGGCTATCGCGGGACTGGCGTGGTACCGGCAGAGAAAAGCCTAAAACCTGCCACAGAGACACAGAGACACGGAGAAAGGCAAAACCCGAAATCGAAGGGAATCCAAAAGACGTTACGGTTTAATCCGAATGTTTTTTCTTTTTGGCTTTTACCTTTAAAAATGATTTTTGGTTTTCTCCTGCTATTCCTCTGAGTCTCTGTGTCTCTGTGGCAAAAGTAATTTCTCATCATCACTATCGAGGAGTAACACCATGTACCGTGAAGAAGTAGCCCGTATGAACGACCTGGGAGAACGTATCGCCAAGCTTCGGGGGTCTCTTTGACATAGATGCCAAGCGGGAGTCGATCCAGGAGATCGAAGCCACCATTGCGGCGCCCGGCTTCTGGGATGATGCCGGCAGATCCCAGGAAATACTGAAGCGCCGCACCGCGCTTGAAAAGATCGTCCAGGCGTGGGACGGGCTGGCCCGCCGCCTCGACGACGTGCGGGTGATGATCGAACTGGGGGAGGAGGCCCAGGACGAGGAGACCCTGACGGAAGTTCGTGCAATGAACGACCAACTGGAGCAGGGGGTGGAGGCGGCCGAGTTTCAACGCATGCTTTCCGGCGACCACGACCGGAATTCCTGCTTTGTATCCATCAACTCCGGCGCGGGCGGCACTGAATCCCAGGACTGGGCCGAGATGCTGTTGCGCATGTACCTGCGCTACTGCGAGAAAAAGGGATGGAAGAGCGCCATCACGGAAATCCAGACCGGCGACGAGGCCGGCATCAAGTCGGTGACCTTCAACGTCTCCGGAGAGTATGCCTACGGTTACCTGAAGGCCGAGGCCGGCATTCACCGCCTGGTGAGGATATCCCCCTTTGACAGCAATGCCCGCCGCCACACCTCCTTTGCCTCGGCGTTCGTCTTCCCCGAGATCGAGGAAGAGGACATCGACATCAAGATCCCCGAGTCGGACCTGAGGGTGGACACCTACCGCTCCAGCGGCGCCGGCGGCCAGCACGTCAACACTACCGACTCGGCCGTGCGCATCACCCACCTCCCCACCGGAATCGTGGTGGCCTGCCAGACCGAGCGCAGCCAGCACCTCAACAAGGCTACCGCCATGAAGGTCCTGCGCGCCAAGCTGTATGAGCGGGAGATGGAGGAGCGCAACGCCAAGGCATCGGAGATCGCGGGCGAGAAAAAGGAGATCGGTTGGGGCAGCCAGATCCGTTCCTATGTCCTGCACCCCTACAAGATGGTCAAGGACCTGCGCACCGGCGTGGAGTCGGGCAACCCGGATGCCGTGCTGGACGGGGCCTTGGAGGATTTCGTGGTGGCATACCTGATGGGGGTGCGGCGCGACGTGAAGGACGCGGAGTAAGAAAAACTATTGAGCCAGAAAAACAACGACCGCCCGTCGGACATGTCATTCCGGAGGCGGTCGTTTTGTCATCAGTGATAGTGATCGTGCGTTCGTTTCCGGTCAGGCCCTGGTATTCACCGTATTGCCTGTCCGTTGCATCAGGTCCATCGTCCGGGAGAGCATGAGCGGCGGGATCTGGTAGATCAGCGAGTTGGACCTGTCCATGAACCTGACCCGCACATTGCCTCGCACATCATACACAAAGAGGATATGGCCCATTTTTTCCACCACCGGTCCCCGCCTCGGCGCCTGCTTTTCGGCCTCGCCCTTTACGGGTTCCTGCTTCTTCGTATCCTGAGCCATGGTGGAGATCTCAACCGAATCCTGCGCAGTTTTCCCCGCGGCTTTGTCCCCGGCTTCATGGGCTGTTGGGAGAGGAGTATCCGTCCCTCCATGTGCCAATGGAAACGGGACGGCAACAGCCGCAAACGAAGCGCCCCCGGCTGCTGCTATTGGTATTCCACCTGATGCCATGACGATACCCCCTTGTGCTGCGGGATGCCTCATTGATTAAATTGAATTAATTACATAGAATATAATAAATCATACCATAGTTTTCTGTAAATATTTTTCTGCACTCAGGAAGCAAACCGTACTCGTGCCCAGGGACGCCGCCGGAACGGGAATCAGCCTCCGTGCCAGCGGAAAAAGTTCTTTACTCCGTAAGCCCAATTATGGATACTAACGCTGTCCAAGCCCGAAAATCCACACTCAATCACTCGTGACAATGCTCGATCACATCAAATACGGCATAGCTCTTTTGTACGGCATGTGCCTCCTGCTCATGGCAGTCACCGGCACTGCGGCCGAACGTCCCGCCATCAGCCGCCTCGGCTATGCCATCCAGATGGGCGCCTTTGCCGATGTCAGGAATGCCGAACGCTTCACGACGCAGCTCCAGTCCAAGGGGATCGAGGCATTCTACTTCCGCAAGGACAATGGCGTCTATGCGGTACGCTTCGGCGACTTCCCCTCAAAGGCCAAGGCCCGCGCCGCAGCCGCAAAACTGGTGGCGGACCGGTTGATCGAAACCTACTACATCGCCCCGCCCAACGAGGTCGTCTTCGCTCGGCCCAAGGGGCCGGACGGACAGAAAGCACAGCCGGAGACGATCAAAACTCCGCCGGGCACAGTACCCCGTGAAGCCCACAAAGAACCGGCAAACAGCAGCAAGGGCAAACTGGCTGACCAGCGGCAGAAAACGCCGCGGGACGACAGGG
>DATBXI010000114.1:0-2494 GCA_036514355.1 Desulfuromonadaceae bacterium | reverse complement strand
AGGCTGCGAAACGCGTCCACCAGGTCGAACAGGCTCATCTCCAGCGGTCCGTCCTCCGCCTGGAGAGCGATCAGGTCCGGGTCGGGACACGCCCGGGCAAAGACCTCCCTGCCCAGCAGGGCGCGCGCCCCCAACACCTCGCCCGCCTCCTTGTACTGCTGGTACTCCAGGAGCCTTCTGATCAACTCCTCGCGGGGGTCCGCCTCTTCCTCCTCCGCTTCCTGATCGTCCTGGGGGAGCAGCATGCGCGACTTGATGTGCAGCAGGGTGGAGGCCATGAGCAGGAAGTCGCCTGCCACCTCCAGGTTGAGCTCCTTCATCAACTTGATGTAATCCAGGTACTGGCGGGTGATGACGGCAATGGGTATATCGTAGATATCCAGCTCGTTCTTGCGGATCAGGTGCAAGAGCAGGTCCAGCGGCCCTTCGAAAGCGTCCAGGCGCACGCTGTAGGATTCGTGAAACCCTTCAAGGGTAAGGTTTTCTTCGCGCAACTGCTTCACGGCTCGTCCTGGCTGCCAGCGACCGGCGCTAGATTTTCAGGGCTGCGCGGGCCTCGGCCATGACGGCGTCGGAGACCAGGGAAGCGCGCCGGCTGCCCTCCTGCAGCAGATCATCCACGAAAGCGGGATCGGCAGCCAGTTCCACGCGCTTGGCCCGGGGAGACGCCAGGCGCTCGTTCATGCATTCAACCAGGATCCGTTTGCACTCCACGCAGCCGATACCGGCGTTGCGACAGGCAGGAATGATCTCGTCCAGCTTCTCCTGGGGGACGTAGATGCGGTGCAGGTTGAAGGCCACGCACACGTCCGGGTCGCCGGGGTCGGAACGGCGCACGCGAGCCGGGTCGGTCATCATGGTCAGGACCTTCTTGCTGGTCTCCTCGGCCGTATCGGAGAGGTAGACGGAATTGCCGTAGGACTTGCTCATCTTGCGGCCGTCCAGACCGAGCAGTTTGGGAGTCTCGGTCAGCAGCGCCTCTGGTTCGGGGAAGACGTTGCCGTAGAGGTAGTTGAAGCGGCGGGCGATCTCACGGGCGATCTCCAGGTGCGGCAGCTGATCCTGCCCAACCGGCACACGGGTGGCCTGGTAGAGGATGATGTCGGCCGTCATCAGCACCGGATATCCCAGGAACCCGAAGGTGGACAGGTCCTTGGCTTCCAGGTTTTCCTGCATCTCCTTGTAGGTGGGGCAGCGCTCCAGCCAGGAGACCGGCGTGATCATGGAAAGGATCAGGTTCAGCTCGGCATGGTGCGGCACCAGACTCTGGCGGAAGACCAGGCTTTTCTGGGGATCGAGGCCAAAGGCTACCCAGTCCAGCACCATCTCGCGGATGTTGTCACGGATGGCGGCGGTATCGGCGTATTCCGTGGTCAGGGAATGCCAGTCGGCCACGAAGAAGAAGCAGTCGAACTCGTCCTGGAGCTTGACCCAGTTTTCCAGGACACCGTGATAATGGCCGATGTGAAGCCGGCCCGTGGGCCGCATGCCGCTGACAACGCGTTGTTTCATCTTGCAAGAACTCCTCTGTATAATAATTCCCCCCTTTGAAAAAGGGGGGTGAGGGGGGATTTACTACTTCGCTTCAAGACAATCAAATCCCCCTCAATCCCCCTTTTTCAAAGGGGGAGGTACAACCTACCGCATCATCAGCCGCGTAACCCCCAGCACCAACCCGCTCTGAGGGCCGGCCAGCAGGTGTATCCCCAGGTTGAGAAAGGGGGAAATGACATAGGAAAAAATATTGGTAAAAAACACCAGCAGGATGATGATCACCATGCCGTAAGGCTCGATGCGCGACCAGGCTGCCGCCTGGCGGTACGGCAGGAGCCCCACCAGCACGCGGCCGCCGTCCAAGGGGGGGACCGGAATCATGTTGAAGATCGCCAGCAGCAGGTTGATGTACACCGAAAAGGCCAGCATCAGCACCAGCGGTTCCAGGAACATGGCCAGCGGAGAGCCCTCGGCAGCCGGATTGGCGATGGCCACCAGTCCCCTCAACAAAAAGGCGGAGATCGTTGCCAGCAGGATGTTGGTGGTCGGCCCCGCGGCAGCCACCCAGATCATGTCCCGCTTGGGGTTGCGCAGGTTCTGGAAGGTGACCGGCACGGGCTTGGCCCAGCCGATGCCGACGAAGAAGATCATCAGGGTGCCGATGATATCGATGTGTTTGAGCGGGTTGAGGGTCAGGCGCCCCAGCATGCGGGCCGTGGGGTCGCCATAGCGCCAGGCGACATAGCCGTGGGAGACCTCGTGGCACACAATGGCCAACATGCCCGGTACGAGCATGATGGAGAGTTTGAGAAAAAAATGTTCCATATACATCCCTGTGGATAGTGAAACAGCCAATCATTTCTAGCAGAGTGGCCGGGCAAAGTCAATTGCGGGTGGCTGCCTGCAAAACGAAGAAGGGCGGGAGATTGCTCTCCCGCCCTTCCCTTTTACCGTGTTGCCAAGAAACGCTTTCGTTCTTAGATGTCGTAGTACAGGTTGA
>DATBXI010000113.1:0-2693 GCA_036514355.1 Desulfuromonadaceae bacterium | reverse complement strand
ACCCCGCTGTTCCTGAACATCGAATACCGCCGGCAGTTCGACGACGAGTTGAACATCCTGGCCGGGGGCATCGGGATCAGGTTCTGAACGCTTCCGTGCTCGTGAAGCACAACGCCCCGCCGGTGCTCTGCCGGCGGGGCGTTCGTGTTTGACTCCCAAAGGCACGCTCCGCGCAAACACCCTGGCTGTTCCTGTCGAAACGTCGAGGAAGGGCCGGTGCGGAGGCTGCCCCGATACGTTACCACCCCGGCCACGCGGCCGGGTCCTGACACCAGAAGCCCCCCAGGGCGGCGTACAGCTCCTGGTGCTGCTGCCGTAACGGCCGGGGGTTCTCGAAGAAGCACTCGGTCGCCACGGCAAAGAACTCGGACAGGCTGCCGGCGCCGTAGGGGTCGAGCAGCGTGGGGCGGCGATGGGCCGCGGCGTGCTGCAGCTGGTGGAACCCGCGCTCCAAAGCGCGCGCCAGCTCCGCATCCCTGCCGGCACTGATGCCGCACTCGTCGTCCACCTGATGGGCGAATTCGTGGATGATCACGTTGTAGGCGACTCCCTCCTCATCCACCCCCGCCATGAGCACATCCTGCCATGACAGCACCAGGGCACCGTCTGCCACGTACTCGCCGGAACGGCACTCCTCCCCCTCCACCACGATGCCGCTCTCGTCCATGTCCTGCCATGGGGCGATGTATTCGTCCGGGTAGACCACGATGGACGAAATGGCCGGAAAGCAGCGAGCCGGGCGGTGCAACAGCAACAGGCAGGCCTGGCCGGCGATGGTGAGCCGCACCGCGTCGGTCACCTCCTGGCCGTTGCATCCCTCGAACTGCTTATCCGCCAGGAACACCTGCATGCGCCCCCGCAGTTCCGCCTGGTCGGCCGCGGACAGGCGCCCGTAGAGCGGCACGTCATCCTCCAGCACCTTCAGCCACGCCGGGGGGAAGGGGCGCTCTTTAAGTCGTTTTTTGCTGCGGAGAAAGGAAAACATGAGGTCTCGCCTCGGCGCTTGCGGCGTAATGCGTCAAAGACATACGTGCCAGGGATGACAGGATAAAAGCCTTCCTGATTAGCGCCCGTCTTCCGCTGCAAATAATCTCCCTCCCCTTCAAGGGGAGGGTTGGGGAGGGGATGGGGTAACTCCCGACCCAATCGGCCCCATCCCCCTCCTAGCCTCCCCCTTGAAGGGGGAGGAACTTGTGCAGCGGAAGACGGGCACTAATCACGAAAGCCTTTGATGTGCCCAGGAACGATTTTGTTGATAATCCCCTATCCTGTTGCGAACTCTCTACCGCTCCTGGTGATGAGAATACCACAAACGCAAAAAGCCGTCGCGAGACGGCTTTTTGGGTGAACGGGTACAGGGCGGGAACTATCTCCTGACCACGGTACGGCGCTGCATGCGGCCGCCCATGGCGGCCATCTGGTGCTTCTGGATGGCGGCCACGCTCTCCAGGTGAAACTGGAACCACATGTCGCCGAAGCCGCGCATCTTCATCTTCTTCCCCTGCTGCAGGTTTTCCAGGTTTTCCGTGATCGGACCGTCGCCAGGGAGCTTTTTCAACCCCTTTTCCAGGATTTCCTTGGCCTTGGCGGTATCGCCGCACTCGGCCAGGCAGTAGGCGTACAGGTTCCAGAGCAGCGACTCCTTGGGGCTCCCCACCACCGCCTTGTCGAAGGTGGCGATCATCTTGTCCTTCTTCTGGCGTTTCATGTAGCAAACGGCCAGCATCCCCATGGCGGCCCAGTTCTTGAAGAACGACTTCTCCAGATAGGGAAAGGCGTTGGAGAAATCGCGCTTCATGTAGTAGATCATGCCGATCTGGGAGTTGATCTGGCCTTCCACGTAAACCTGCCACTTGCCGTACCTGAGGGCCTCTTTCAGTTCGCGGACTGCCTTCTCGAAACGCTGGCCCTGCAGGTCCTTGCCGGCGGTCTCCATGATGGCCATGACCTTCTTCATGATGAGGCGGGACATGAGCACGAAGAGGCCGCCAAAGACCGCCAGAGCGATCAGCAGGCTGCCCCACCAGGGGAGCTTGGCCAGCAGCAGGATGGCAAGAACGGCCACGGCGGCCGCGGCGGAGATGAGGATGTTATACATCGGTCCTTCCTTTCATGGGCATGGCAGATACATGACAAACGGGACGCCCAGCCGGTTACCCGGCCGGAACCATCTTCCCGTTCTTTTCGGTAAACTTGGCGATAATGATGCGGCGGCCCGGCTTGAGGGCGATCTTCCCCTTCATGTTGTTCCAGGCCGAGAGCAGCTTGGTGGAGATGCTGAAACGCTTGGCAAGGGACTCCAGCGTGTCCCCCTTTTTGACCGTGTAGTACTTGGTGAAGCTCCCCTTGGCGGTGGCGGTGCGCCCCTCGTGGCCGAAGTCCACGGTCTGCTTCACCGGAACCACCAGCGTCTTTCCGGCGATGCGGCTCTTCCGGCCAATACCGTTCAGGTCGGCCAGCGCATCGGGCGTGATGCCGTACCGGCGGGCCACCGTTGTGAGCGAATCCCGTTTGCGGGCATGGTAGCGGGCATAGAGCACCTTCTCGGTGAAGCGCTCCCCCTCGGGGATCTTGGCGTATTCCGCCTCAAAGCGCTCCCTGGTCCCCTTGGGAACCTTCAACTGGAAGTCCGGGTAGTTGGGCGGGGTGCACCAGTGGCGCAGGTTCGGGTTCAACTCGCGGACGTTCTCGTA
>DATBXI010000112.1:0-2552 GCA_036514355.1 Desulfuromonadaceae bacterium | reverse complement strand
CGTTCGGCCCCCGGACCACGATCTCCCCAACCCCATCCTCGTTCGGCGTATCGATGCGGACCTGGACGCCATGCAGCGGGTGTCCCACGGTTCCCCGCCGTCTTCTGCCCGGCTGCTCGGCGCTGATGATGGGTGCGGTCTCGGTAATGCCGTACCCCTGGTAAATGGACAGCCCCAGCCTGGTCAACCCCTCGGCGATGGCGGGGTCGAGGGCCGCGCCGCCGCTGATGAAGATGGTGCCGGACCCGAAGGCCTGGCGGACCCTGGAGGTTACCAGCGTGCGGGTCAGGGGGAGCGAGAAGAGGAGCTGGGAGAGCTTTTTGGCGCCGATGTTCTTCATCACCCGATCAAGGATCATGCGATACACGGCGGGAACGCCCAGGAAAAAGGTGGGCTTGACCTCGGCAAGGTTTTCCCCCAGCTTTTTCAGGGACTCGCAGAACGAGATCCTGCCACCCAGGGCCAGGGGGAGAAGGATGCCGCAGACCTGCTCGAAGACGTGGTTGATGGGCAGGAACGACAGGGTGTGGATGGAATCGTCCAGGTGGAAGTGGCCGATGGCCCCCTGGATATTGGAGACAATGTTGGCATGGCTCAACATGGCGCCCTTGGAACGTCCTGTGGTGCCCGAGGTGTAGAGGATCACGGCCGTATCGTGGGGGTGCCGGGGCCGTTCCGGCAGCGGCGCCTCATGGCAGAAACCGTCCAATCCCAGGAGGCGCCCCTCACGGATCAGTTTCTTGCGGATCGTGCCTACGGGGGCGAAGGGATCGGATATTTCCCGGGAGTCCCGCTTGTTCCCGCTCGCGGAACTGAACATGCGGTGCACCTGGCTTGCCATGGCTTCCATGCGGATGACGCGGTCAGGGGGGAGCTTCAACTCGCTTACCAGGGTATGCCATTCATCGATCAGCGACTCCACCAGTCCGGAGGCGTACGGGTCGCGGCCTTTGTCGGTGGCAATGGGGGTGAGCGCTACGATCCGTTCCAGGGTGGGGATGTCCTGAATGATCTCCACCAGCAGGTCGAGACAGGGGGCGTCGCTGAACACTACACGGGCATCGCTGTCTCCCAGGATGTGGCGCAGTTCGGCATTCTTCAACTCCTTGTCGACGGGAACCGCCACCCCCCCGGCCTTGAGGATGCCCAGATAGGCCGCCACCCATTGGGGAGATGAGGGGGCCAGGAGCGCGGCATGGTCACCCGCCCGAAACCCGGACTTGAGCAGGCCGGCCGCGATACGATCGGAGAGGGTCCAGAGGGTGCCGTAGCTGATCTCGTGCCAGGTCCCGGCCGTTTTGTACCTGAGCGCAGTTTTCTCGCTGTACCGCGCGCAGCTTTCCCGGATAAGCGTGTCGATGGTGTGCATAGCGTCCCCATGAAAAGAAATGGGTGCATACTACCACGGCCATACGCGGGCTTGTCAAAGTTTTCTTTAGGCGTTTGGTGCGGCAAGAAAGGGCTTTTTCGGAGGTCGCGGCAGTGGTATAGTACCGCGTTAGCGTTTCGTACAAAACGAACGGGAACCATCAGAGATACACAAGGAGATTTCAGCATGTCCGATCTACGCGTCCGCTTCGCCCCCAGCCCCACCGGCTACCTCCACGTGGGGGGCGCCCGCACCGCCCTGTTCAACTGGCTGCTGGCCAGAAAGCAGGAGGGCACCTTTATCCTGCGCATCGAGGACACCGACGTGGAGCGCTCCACCCAGGAGTCGGTAGATGCCATATTGCAGGGCATGGAATGGCTGGGGCTGGATTGGGACGAGGGCCCCTTCTACCAGTCGGACAATTTTCCACTCTACCGGGAGTACGTGCACCGGTTGCTGGACACCGGCAAGGCGTACCGGTGCTACTGCACGGCCGAGGAGTTGGAGGCGAAGCGCGAACTGGCCATGAAAGAGGGGCGCAAGCCCAAATACGACGGCACCTGCCGCGAACGGACCGACCATCCCGAGGGGGCGCCGTACGTGGTGCGCTTCCGTGCGCCCCAGGCAGGGGCGACCTCCTTCGATGACTTGATAAAGGGTACCATCACCTTTCCCAACGAGGAACTGGACGACCTGATCATCCAGCGCTCCGACGGCACCCCCACCTACAACTTCTGCGTGGTGATCGACGATGCCTCCATGCGGATCACCACCGTCATCCGCGGCGACGACCACGTCAACAACACCCCTCGTCAGATCCAGCTCTACGAGGCGCTTGGCTTCCCGGTGCCCTGTTTCGCCCACGTGCCCATGATCCTGGGGAGCGACAAGACGCGCCTTTCAAAGCGCCACGGCGCCACCAGCGTCATTGCCTACCGCGACATGGGGTTTCTGCCCGAGGCGTTGATGAACTATCTGGTGCGCCTCGGCTGGAGCCATGGGGACGACGAGATATTCAGCCGCGAGGAGATGATCCGGAAGTTCGACATCGCCAACGTGGGGCGGTCGGCCAGCGTATTCAACACGGAAAAACTGCTCTGGCTGAATGCTCACTACATCAAGAGCGGGGACCCGGAGCGCCTGGCAGGCCTGGTGGCGCCGTTTCTGGCGGAGCGTGGCGTGG
>DATBXI010000111.1:0-2550 GCA_036514355.1 Desulfuromonadaceae bacterium | reverse complement strand
ATGTAAAACATTTCCTTAGAGATAGTCAACTTTATATTTCTGGACAAATTCCGGAGACAGTTTACTTAATTCCCGAACAAACTTTCAACTTGTCACCAGCAACCCACGCATCGCAGCAACAAACTCCTGCGCCTGCGTAACCGCTTCCGCGGAATCCTCGGCGGACAACTCCACCAGCTCTTTATAATCTGCCTTTTGCCACAACTCGAACAAACGGTGCAACATCCACGAATACCTGCGTTCCAGCTTGCCGGTCAAAACGAACTGCTGATCGAAGATGGAGATGACGCCGGAGTGTTTCGAGGTTTTATGCTCAATCTCAAACCGGATGAACAGCGCCAGTATCGCGTAGAACATGGCGTAATAGGCCCGATTGACTATCGAGCGGGCGGAAAACCCTTCCTCATGCATCCTCACCACTTCCGCCAGCGTTTCCTCGGCCTGCCGCAAGCGATAGGAAAAGAGCGTTTCCCTGTCCGTCATACCGGCACCCCCTCCGCTCGTATCGCCGTAACAATAGGCGAGATGCGCAGCGGGGATTCCTCTATCTCATGCCTGCTGAAAAGCAATGGAGAAATCACCAGACGATGTTCCAGCCCAAGTTCCCAGGCAATGTCGGAGACACGCTCTTCCAGCTCCCTGTCCACCTCTTCAAACTCCAGGAAGACATCGAGATCCGAATACTCGTCGGCATCTCCGCGTGCCCGCGACCCAAAGACACGGAAATCCACGAGGGGAGCAATGCGCAGTACCCGTTCCTTCAGTTGCCATGCTATCGTATAGTCGTCATCTCTGAGAGCCATGCCCCATCTCCAGTAACATTCTAACGTGAACAGGGAATCCTGGGGACACCTTACTTAATTACATCTACGCTGCAAACCTGATCTCAGCCACCACCCTGTCCCACGGCGCCGACAGGCGCTTGTCGGCAGTGCGATTGATCAACCCCACCCGTTCCAACGCCTGCATGTCGTGATCATGGCCTTCACACCGCACTATCAAGAACGCTCTTCAGAATGCCCCTAACCTCTTCACGTATCGCCATCACAGCCTTAAGCGATTCCACCGCATCATCCTCGTCAGCTACCATACCGGGATATCTGACCTCGACCGCCATTGCCGACAGTATTCTCGCGTAGCGCAGTATTCGCTCCAGGCCAGGATACTGCCCGGACAGCAGGTTGACCAGTGCCTCAAGATCATGGAGACGCGGCACACGCATACCCGCTTCGACTATGACTGCCTTGAGATATTTTTCAGCGCATTGCTGGGCATGAAAGCAGACCGCATCGTAGTTCGGTGACTGGTCAACCGCTGCCTCACGCTGGGCGGTGGCAAGGTCGGCATCGGCCTTGGCTGTCCATTCCCCGGTTTCAGGCTTCATACAGCACCGTGCCGCGCGTGACTATTTCGGTCATGAGCATGTCGTGCATTGCCAGGCGTTCCTGAAGCTGCTCCGGGGTGCGGACCATCAGATCAAGCGGGATTTCAGGCTTGATGCGGTCCCTGATCTCGACGGCAAACCTCCAGGGCTTCCCCTGAAACTGAGTCACTACCAGCAGATCGACATCCGAGTCATTATCCGGCGTTCCCCACGAGTGGGAGCCGAACAAAATGATTTTCCGGGGAGCGAATTCTTTGCGAATCTGTTCGGTAATGTGCTGGATTTGCAATGCGGTCGCCATAATCTTTTTGCTCCGTTACCCGTGTAATACCACGGTCTTTCCTGTTCACTAACCGGTTCCTTGAGATTTCCTAACCGGAATATACGCTTGGTTTAGCCCAAATGCCAAGAGGAGTTTTACCTCATCCCCCTGATCACCGTCTCCAACGCCTCTTAACCAATACCTTTCCCCGCTCAGTTAAGCCCATTCAGCGCTGCCTCGAAATCGCGCAGGCTTTTTGCGCGCTTCAGGGCCTTGAGTGGTTTGGCCCGTTCCGGAGCATCCAGGTAGGCAATGATTTCCTTGAGCTTATGCAGCACCTGGGTTTCGCCGCAAAACACCTGGCCATAGCGGTTCGCCATCTCCCGCAGGTAGCGGCCAAGCTCTGCCCACCGCTCCGGGGCTGCCGGTCCGGTGTTCGCCTCACCGCGCAGACGCCGGAACAGCAGCGGGTCGGCAATCGCTCCCCGTCCCAGCATCAAACCGGCGGCGCCGGTCTCCGCCAGCACCCGCTTACCATAGGCAGCGGTAAGGATATCGCCGTTGGCAATCACCGGCAGCCGCGTCTCGTCCACCACCCGAGCGGTCACCCGATGATCGGCAGATGCGTCATATTTCTGCACCACGGTGCGGGGATGCAGCACCAGGAAGTCCACACCGCTCGCCTCGAACAGCGGCAGCAGCGACAGGATCTGGTCGGGATCGTCGTAGCCCGAGCGGATCTTCACGGAGAATGAACCACGGATCGCCTCCCTCAGGGCGGGGATGACCTCCGCAAGATCGTCAGGGGAGCGCAGCATGCCACCTCCGGTCAGGCCGCTGCCCATGCGGCCATAGGGGCACCCCATGTTGAGGTTAATATGGCAGGCGCCAGCCGCTTGAGCGG
>DATBXI010000110.1:0-7099 GCA_036514355.1 Desulfuromonadaceae bacterium | reverse complement strand
CCGTTCCCGCCACCGGGTATCAGTTCGTGAACTGGACCGGCACGGGCGGCTTCGTCACCAGCACGGCCAACCCGCTGACCGTGAGCAACGTCACGGCGGCCCAGACCATCACGGCCAACTTCACCGCCATCGTTCCCGCCCAGTACACGGTGACCTTCGCCGCCGGGGCCAACGGCAGCCTGACCGGTACGGCCAGCCAGACCGTCAACTCCGGTGCATCGACCACAGCCGTAACGGCCGTTCCCGCCACCGGGTATCAGTTCGTGAACTGGACCGGCACGGGCGGCTTCGTCACCAGCACGGCCAACCCGCTGACCGTGAGCAACGTCACGGCCAACCAGGCCATCACGGCCAATTTCGCCCAGGCGGCGGTGCCGATAACGACCGCCTCCCCGGTGGGCGGGACCTACAGCAACAGCGTTACGGTTACCCTGAGCACCACCCAGGGCGGCACCATCTACTACACGATCGACGGTACGACGCCGACCACCGCGTCGCCGGCCTACACCGGCTCGATCACTCTTGCCCCGACCGCAACGCAGAGCTACACCGTCAAGTACTTTGCCGTTAGTCAGAGCGGCACCGTGGAAACGGTCAAGAGCACGGCCTATACCGTCCATGTGTCCGATCTGATCGGCAGCATCCAGATCAACAGCGGCGCAGCCTATACCAAGGGCACCGCCGTGACCCTGACCCTGTCGGCCACCGATCCGCAAGGGGTGGCCAGCATGCAGTTCTCCAACGACGGCACCACCTACAGCACGCCGGAAACGTATGCCACGTCCAAGAGCTGGACCCTGGCGTCGGGCGACGGCCTGAAGACCGTCTATGTCAAGTACATCGACACCCTGGGCACGGCCTATCCGGCCTATACCGCCCAGATCACCCTGGATACGGTTGTGCCGACGACAACCGCCACGCCTCCCCCCGGTGTCTATGCCGGCTCGGTCAGCGTGGCCCTGACCGCCAGCGAGCCGGGCACCATCTACTACACGACCGACGGGACGCAACCATCCAGCACGTCGAAGGTCTACACCGGCCCGATTCCGCTCACCTCACCCGTCACCGGAACCATGACGCTCAAGTTCTTCTCCGTGGACAGGGCGGGTAACGCCGAAACGCCGCAGTCGCTTGTCTACACCATCCATCAGACCGATCTTTCCGGGGCGGCGGTGGTGATCAACGGCGGCGTCGGTTTCACTAAGTCCCGTAACGTGACACTGGCATTGTCCGCAACTGATCCGGACGGCGTGACCCAGATGCAGGTGGCCTGCGACGGGTCGACCTACGCTGCAGTTGAGCCTTTTGCCACTACCAAGTCCTGCGTCCTGTCTGCCGGCGACGGTCTGAAGACCGTTTCGGTCAAGTTCATGGACGGGCTCGGCGTCTGGTATCCCGCCATCAGCGGCCAGATCACCCTGGATACGACACCTCCGGTCACCAGCATAACGCCGGCAGCCGGAACCTACGATGGTACGGTCAAAGTCACCCTGAGTCCCAACGAGACCGCAACCATTTACTACACCACGGACGGGACGACGCCGACAACCGCCTCGCCGGTCTACAGCGGCCCGATCACCCTTTCCGCGACAACGACGACGCAGACGTTCAACGTGCAGTACTTTGCAGTGGATCAGGCCGGCAACGCGGAGACGGTCAAGAACGCGGCCTATATCATCCATGTTTCGGACATGGTGGGCAGCATAACCATCAACAACGGCGCGTCGTATACCACCTCAACGGCGGTGACCCTGACCCTGTCCGCCACTGACCCGCAAGGGGTGACCAGCATGCAGTTCTCCAACGACGGCAGCAGTTATTCCGCCCTGGAGCCCTATGCCACCAGCAAGGCCTGGACCCTGAACGGCGGTGACGGCCTCAAGACGGTGTACGTGAGGTTCAAGGACGGGGCAGGCGAGCTGTACACCTTCCCCGCCAGCATCACCCTTGCAACCGCCGCGGCTGGCTCGCTCCCCGGCGACCTGAACGGCGACGGCAAGGTCGACATCGCCGACGCCCTGCGGGCGCTGCAGATAAGCGTGGGGATGTTCCAGCCCACCACTGCCGAGCTGGTGCGCGGCGACGTGGCCCCCATGGCGAGCGGCAAGCCCGCCCCGGACGGCGTGATCGATACGGCCGACGCGCTGGTGATCCTCAAACTGAGCCTTGGCCTCATCAGTTGGTAACCTGACACATACCTGGTTCCGGAGGCCCGCGGGCCTCCGGACAACCTCAGAAACGGAGCGATACAATGAACATGCGAACAATGATGCGGAAACTGATTCTAGCGGCACTCGCGGCTTCCGTGGCGCTCGCGTCGGGTTGCGGCGGGGGCGGGGGCGGTGGAGGCACTCCGCCAGCCAGCACCGTGGTAAAGGGAACTGCCTCCAAGGGGATCATCTACCCCGGAACCGTTAAACTGTACGCCGTTGACGCAAACGGCGTCAAAGGGAGCTCCCCTTTGAAAACAGTCAGCACAAATACCGACGGCACCTACACGGCCGACCTGGGGAGCTATTCGGGAGCGCTGATCGCGGAGGTTTCCGGCACGTACAAGGATGAAGCCACGAATACCAACGTGACCATCGATCCGTCAAAGCCGTTGCATGCGGTGGTGGATGCCGTTGACAACGCTGCCAACAACAACCGCCCTATAGCGGTGACACCGCTGACCGAGTTGGCCTACGACATGATGCCCGGCTTCACGACGGCGCAGATCACCGCGGCCAACAAGCAGGTGGGCACGCTCTTCAAGGTAGATGACATCATCGGCACTGAGCCGGTGGCACCCACGTCGGGGGGCATGAACGCGTCCGGCGTTACCGTTGCCCAGCAAGCCTACACCCTGGCCCTGGCCACTATCTCGCAGATGGCCAAGGACGCAAGCGCAAACGGCAGCCCGTCCAGCCCGTCCTTCGACCAGATCATGTCCCTGCTCACCTCGTTCAAGCAGGACATAGAGTCGCCTGACGGCTGTCTTGGTTCGTCGAACATTACGGCGTTTACGAAGGCGCTCGCAACGGTCGAAAGCGAACCTGAACTGTCCGGTTTTTCGGATGCGTGGTATAAATTGGCCAACGTCGGTACGATCTCGGTCAAGCTGACCCTGGGGGTAACCAATGTGCCCGCCGGCACCAAGTTGGGCAGCCTCAAGGTGACGCTCACCCTGCCGACGGGCGTTTCCATCCGAACGGACAGCAACGGCCAGGTGGTGCCCGGCCTGATCACCGCTGCCGGCACGGCGCTGGTTACGGGCTACCAGGCAGCCTCGAACAGCCTGGTCATCAGCCTCGTCAACACGGCTGGATTCGGCGTGGGTGATTGCGCCACCATCACCTTCGACGTGGCAAACGGTGTCACGCTGACGGCTGCAAGCGTTCCGGTCACGGTCAAGGAAGCCAAGGACGCCGGACCGACCTATGGGCCGGTTACGGGGGTGACGGCGGCGCTGCACTGACATTCCGTGAACACCCAAACGTATCTTTCAGCTCAAGCCCTCCGAGGCCCGAAAGACCTCGGAGGGCTGTTTGCGCCTACCGAAATATCTTGATTCCAGCCCGTGCAGAGGGTAATCTGGGCAGCATCTCCATACAAGGGGGCGTTTCCATGAAATCTCTGTTCGCCGTTGCACTGCTGGGAGGGATAACGCTGACCGGCTGTGCAATGTTCAATGCCTGGAAGAGCATCCCGCCGCCGGGCGGCTGCGACCAGTGCCACACTGTCGCGATCAGTACCAACTGGCAGGTCACGTATCAGGCGGCCAACGTGACGGATGAACGCGGGCGCCTGCCCTTCCAGACGCCGGAATACAACCTTGCCATGAAAGGCAAGCAGCAGTCGCCCCTGGATACCAAGAAGCTTGAGGAGTTGGCCTGTTTTGAATGCCACAAGGCACCTACGCCGGCTCATCGTGAGTTGAAGGGAAGTTTTCACCACTGAAACAGGAGTAATGTGGTGAAAAAACATCTTAATAGATTCACGCAAAAAAAACTTGACAATAAGAATTTAGTGCGTATATTGCAAATTTGATTTCACAAAACCATGCGCATAGCGTTTAAATGGTGATCCTAAGGAAAAGAGGTGACACAATGAAAAAGCTGATTTCTCTGACTCTGGTTCTGGCCCTTGCTGCTGCTTTCACCGCTGGCTGCAAGAAAAAAGAAGAAGCTCCGGCTCCTGCTCCGGCTCCTGCCGTTGAGGCTCCGAAGCCCGTTCAGGCTCCCATGTCCGCTAAAGCCGGCGCTGCTCCTGCTGCTGCTCCTGCAGCCGCTCCTGCCGCTGAGAAGAAGTAATTTCGCTTTCCCTGTGGGGATTGCAAAGCCTGCGGGTTTCCCCCGCAGGCTTTTTTTGTTCCTGATTAGCGCCCATCTTCCGCTGAACCCTTCTCCCTGAGGGAGCAGGTGGCCGAAGGCCGGATGAGGGGGAATCTGCGTAATAAAATCCGGCTTTTCCCCCTCACCCTAGCCCTCTCCCTCAGGGAGAGGGGACACTTTGAAATCGCAGCGGAAGATCAACGCTAATCAGATTTTTGTTTGATGTGCCGTTGTCACCACGGTTTCGCCGGGAATCACCAACTCACGCCAATGTCTGACATGATCGTTGCGTCGTTGCCTGTGAGCGCCACCCCGGTCGAAGGAGGCGGTCATGCATGAGATGTCCATTACCCAGGGTATAATCGATATCTGCGAACAACACGCCGGAGGCCGCCGGGTGATCGCCCTGGATGTGGAGATCGGCGAGTTGAGCGGCGTCGTGCCCGGGGCGATAGAGTTCTGCTTCGAGGCATGTAGCCAGGGTACGCTCCTGGAGGGGGCCCGGCTGACGATCATATCGGTTCCCGGACAGGGCCGCTGCCAGGACTGCGGCGGCGACACGCCACTTGCGTCCATATACGGGGCATGCGCGCGGTGCGGGGGATACCGGGTACGTATTACCGCCGGCGAGGAGATGCGGGTCAGGGAGATAGAGGTAGAGGAATAACGCCTGAAAAAACCGTTTCGGGATGCCCCGGAGATTATATGGCGTTTTTGTCGGGCGCAGGGAAGTCAGTAAGATTGCATACTCTCATACCTCTGGTAGACTAAGACCCGTATCCATTATCACCAGTGAAGGGGAGCTTATGAGAAGACTGATCGTCACCATCCTTGTGGCCCTGATTGCCGTACCGGTTTTTGCTGCGGACGAGACAAAGCAGGAAGACCAGAACATCTTCTATGCCGTGGGTCTTGTCATGGCCCGCCAGCTTTCGGTCTTCAGCCTCACGCCCGCAGAGCTCGAACTCGTGAAACAGGGCTTGACGGATGGCATGAGCGGCAATACCCCGCGAGTGGATATGGAGGCCTATGCCAAGAAAATCCCGGAACTGGCCATTGCCCGCCGTGATGTACAGGGACAAAAGCTCGCGGCCGGTGCCAAGGAATTCCTCGACAAGGCGGCCAAGGAGAAGGGAGCAGTAAAGACCCCGTCCGGTCTCGTCTACTTGTCCCTGAAGGAGGGGAGCGGGGCCAGCCCGGCTGCCACTGACAAGGTCAAGGTGCACTACCGCGGCACGCTCATCGACGGCAAGGAAATTGACAACTCCTACAAGCGGGGCCAGCCGGCCGAATTCGCCTTGAACAAGGTCATCGCGTGCTGGACCGAAGGGGTGCAGATGATGAAACCGGGTGGCAAGGCCCGGCTTGTTTGCCCACCGGATATCGCCTATGCCGAGCGCGGCTCCGGCTTCGTCCCCGCCAATGCCATGCTGGTTTTCGAGATCGAACTGCTCGATGTGGTCAAATAGTACCCGCCCGAAACGTTGGTATTGATGGGCTCATCCCCCTTTTCAGGACAAGCAAAGGGCGCTGCCGGTGATTGCAGCGCCCTTTTTGTATCAACGGCAGACAGCGGGGTGTCCCGATTTCCGCCGCATCGGCTTTTTGAAATTGGAATTACAGTACGCCGGCCACCTCAGGCGCAACGTGCGGTGCGTACGTGGTGAAGTTTTCCTTGAACATGCCGACCAGTTTCCTGGCGGTCTCGTCATAGCCCGCCTTATCGGCCCAGGTGTTGCGCGGATTGAGCACCTCGCTCGGTACGCCGTGGCATGCGGTGGGGATCTGCAACCCAAAGACCGGGTCCTTCTCGAAAGCGCCGGCGTTGAGGGTGCCATCCAGGGCCCCGTTGACCAGCGCCCGGGAGTAGGCGATTTGCATGCGTGAACCGACGCCGTAGGGGCCGCCGCTCCATCCGGTGTTCACCAGCCAGCAGGTGACGTTGTGCCGGGCGATCTTTTCCCGGAGCAGTTCGCCGTACACCGTCGGGTTGAGGGCCATGAAGGGGCCGCCGAAACAGGTGGAAAAGGTCGCCGACGGTTCCTTGACTCCCGCTTCGGTGCCGGCCACGCGGGCGGTGTAGCCCGAGAGAAAGTGGTACATGGCCTGTTCCGCGGAGAGGCGTGCGATGGGGGGCAGCACGCCGTAGGCGTCGCAGGTCAGCATGATGATAGTGCTGGGATGGCCGGCACACCCGGACGGCACGATGTTGGGGATATGGGTCAGCGGGTAGGAGGCGCGGGTATTCTCGGTAAAGGAGTCGTCGTCCAGGTCCACCCGCCGCGTATGCGTGTCGATGGCCACATTCTCCAGGATGGTGCCGAACCGGCGCGTGGTCTCGTAGATCTCCGGCTCCGCCTCCCTGGACAGCTTGATGATCTTGGCGTAGCAGCCCCCCTCGAAGTTGAAGACTCCCTTGTCGTCCCATCCGTGTTCATCGTCGCCGATCAGGGAGCGATTGGGATCTGCGGAGAGGGTGGTCTTGCCGGTGCCCGAGAGGCCGAAGAATACGGCCGCATCCCCCTTGGGGCCCACGTTGGCCGAACAATGCATGGAAAGTATCCGCTTCTCGATCGGCAGCAGGTAGTTGAGGATGGTGAAGATCGATTTCTTGATCTCTCCGGCGTAGCTGGTGCCGCCAATTATGATCACCCGCCTGGCGAAGCTGACGATGATGAAGGTCTCGGAATTGGTGCCGTCCAGCGTGGGGATGGCGTGAAAACTGGGCATGTCGATGACGGTGAATTGGGGGCGGTGCGTATCCAACTCCGCCGGCGTGGCCCGTA
>DATBXI010000109.1:0-4690 GCA_036514355.1 Desulfuromonadaceae bacterium | reverse complement strand
GGACACACATGACATGTCACATTTCCCATCGGCTTACGGGGGGGCAAGCCCCCCCTTCTTCTGCTGTATCCCCATCTCTTGCCGCGCTGTCGCCGATTTTTCCTGCATCTGATACACCATCGCCAGGTTGTTGCGCGCGGTGGCATTGGACGGGTCAAGGGCCAGCACCTTGCTGAAGAACTGTATCGCCTGCGGGAGGTTGTCCTGTTGAGCCCGCAGGCTGCCCATATCAATAAGGGCGGGAATAAAGGAGGGGGTTATCCGTAACGCCTGCCAGAGGCATATTTCCGCACTCACAAAGTGCCGCTTCGCCAGAAAGTTTTCTCCCGTACGGCACAGTTCAAACGCCCTGTCCGCCAGTATCTGCTCTATGTTGAGACCCATTGCTGTCAGCTTGTCGCGATATGACGCTGCCAGCCGCGCATTCCCCTTCTGGTCGGCTATCATCATGAGCAGGAGATAGGGTTCCGGATTCGCGGGATTCTCTTCCACCGCCCGCAGCAAAAGCTTCTCCGCCTTTTCAAGCCGATTCTCTTTCCAGAAAATATACACATCGCCCATCATATACTTTACGGTCATGTCAGGCCTGTAATCGGCGGCCTCCAGGTTGGACACGGCACGTTCTATGTCACCATTCCTGTAGTAATACAGCCCCAGATTCCTGGGTCCGATGAACTTCCGCGGAGCATCATCTGTCATCCGCGTATAGAATGCCACTTCATCTTTCCATATCCTGTTGCGGCTGATATCGATGCCGGCGTAGACGACGATGACGATTGCAACACACACGGTTGACACCCGCAAGTTGGCCATGCAGATAAGAGCTGCCAGAAAAACGGCAAAGCCCATGAGGGAGAAATAGGCGTATCGATCGGCCATCAGGGAGGCCGAATTGATGGGGATTATGTTGATGATCGGCAGGAGAAAGAGGAAAAACCAGCAGAGCGAAATAAAGATTTCCGTGTGCTTCCGGAAGCGGTACACGGCGGACAGAACCAGGGCACCGGCAACCATACCGACGAGCAGGATGGGGAGACGCGGGTGAATGTCATACATCACCTGCAGGTGCGTCGGGATGATCATGTTCAGGGCGTATCGTGCCACCAGGTACGGTGCGGCCAATGTGTGAAACACGTTGAATGCGGAGAGGAAATTGGCCTGCTGAACCGCAAGCGAACGGAGCGTCAGATAGAGAGCGACCGCGACGGCATAGGGAATATAGGTCAGGTAACGGTGTTTCTCCGCTCGCAGCCGGAGATCGTACAAAAGGAATATGAGGGGCAGAAGGAGGGCAAATTCCTTTGAAAAGATGGCAAGGGCAAAGCAGGCCACCGCCAACAGCCGCCTGTTCCTGATGTGACACAACAACGACAGGAGTCCGAAGCAGGCGGAGAGCAGCGTATTTCTGCCACCGGAGAGAAAATTGACCGTTTCCACGGTGAGCGGGTGAAGCGCAAAAATCAGGGCGGCGATAAGCGCCAGGCGTTCCCTGTTGAACAGGGCCGCAACTGTCCGGTAGAAGATGAGAACGGCAGCCATGTGGAGAAGCAGGTTGGTGAGATGGAAACCGACAGGATTCACCCCCCAGATGGCCCGATCCAGCGCAAAGGATATATACGTTATCGGCCGGTAGTAACCGGTCGCCTCGTCAATGGTGTCTTCGGTGAGGAAAAACTTTGGTATGTTCGCCAGATTCTCCAGCAAGGGGTTGTTGACGATTATATCGTTGTCGTCCCAGACAAAGCTATGGGTAAGGGTGGTGCAATAGACTGCGCCGATAAGCAGAATAATGGCTCCAAACCAATACAGCGTACGTTTTTGTGCGTCTGTCATATATTGTGAGCTCCGTGACCCTGGGCAGAATCGTCATTACCGTTGTGTGCTGATCCCTGCATTTGAACCGCCTGCTGCCTCGCATTGATCAGGTCGAGTGCCTCATGAAATATCCCCGCATGCTTTCGTGCGCCCCCCTCCGTGCGTGAGCAAGCGGACGTTGCATCGGGCCCGTAGGTGAACACCATTTCCCTGCGGTGGAAGAAGAGCCGTATCGGGAGCCAGAGCACACCGGCAACCAGAAAGAGCAAGCCCGCCGCCCAGATGAACAGAACGCCATAATCCCCGATAAAATCAGTTACCACGAGTCGTCTGATATCGGGCAGGGCCAAGCGGTAGCCTTCGCGCACATACTCCCCGCCTGCTGGAGCGCTTCCCGTGAAGAGCGCCTCTTTCCCCTTCAGCAGCTTAAACTGGAGGGTCATGCGTGGAGCCATGTAGGATATGTAGCGATCACTCCCCTCATCCGGCTCCGGGATGCTGAATACGATCCGATAGGGGGAACCGGGTATGGGCACGCTATCCTCTTTTCCCGGCGGATAGCTGTTCAAAAAGCAGTGCGTTTCGTAACCGGCCGGCAGGTCTGGGGCGGAGAAGCGCAGATGAAGGGCAAGGCCGAGGTAGCGGGGATAGACGAAAGCCCCTCCGTACAAGGCGGGAGGGTAGAGGCCGAAGGCTCGTTTTCCATGCTCTGAACCAGATGGCGCCACTTCCATGGTCAACGTCCTGGCCAGTATGGAACCGGACGAGTTCGCCAGGGTTATCCGTTCCACCGTACCGCCAGTCCCATCCGGCGCCGGGAATGTCTCGCCTTCGATAACCATTCGCCTCTGTGAGGTCCGGGTGGTGGTGCTGACGAGGATGCCGGCAAAGAGGCAGACGGTCCCTGCGAGAAAAAGCAACCGTACGGGATAGATGCTGATCCCGCGACAAGCGGCGAGTGTGGTGTTCGAACGATGGGTTCTGTATCCCACTGCAGCAAGACGGCGTTCCAGCTCCGGAACAGGGGGGGGGACGGGCAGTTCGACCGCTTCATCGAACAGCTCCGACATGCCATCGCCTGTTTTTCCGGCCAGCACTCGGCGTAGTTTGAGCTGTCTGAGCATTTCCCGGACCGCACACAGCACTCTGCTCAGTGGGATCAAGGCCAGAATAGCCGCGAGAATGACGCTTCTGCGAGTGAACGCCATCAGCGTGATCAGAGCTTCGTCCGTAAAGAACGAGATCCCGATGTAGAGGAGAAAAAAGAACCCGATAACGAGCGGCGGGACGGCCCGTGACGAACCGGCTGCCAGGATTGTGTTGAGCAGACGCTTCATGTGCCCCCCTCCTTCACCCGCGCCGTTGCCTGGACCGTGGTGCTCCATCTGTTGATGAGCTTCACCCCGTCAATGATCACGCCCTCGGCATTTTCCGTGAATTCAACCGGGACCGGGTTGCACCCCCCCGGTTTGCCGACGGTGTCCAGGGGGATGAGGGTCTTGCAGTAGTAGCAGAGCACCGATCCTTCCGCCTGACCGTATCCGTCCGGTTTGCAGATGGCGCAGGCATCGAGGTCAACCGTCAGCTGGCCGGTGGGGGACATCAGCACGAAGAAACGTGCTTCCCTCCCTCCCTGCTTGAACAGGTATTTGTGCAGCTTGCCGTCTTCCAGATCGATTTCGCCTTTTCTGGGAATGAAGATTTCCCCGGCCTGATTTGCCGTGACCGGCACCGGTTTGGGATCCCAATACTCGACACTGGGAAAACTGCTCTGATAGGCGGCACCGCCAAAGATAACCATGGAAAGCAGCGGGGCAACGAGCAGGAAGCGCTGGGCTCTGATTGCAGTGGCCAAAAGCTTGCGGCGCTGTGCGCCCTGGCGAATATGGGCCACCGACGGCAGCCGTTCAAAGTATATGGCAAGGGCGATAAGTACCGCCGGGGTAAACCAGATGATCATTCCCCCCCAGAACCCGACCTCTTTGCCGAAGAGGTAGCCGATATACTTCCAGACAACAGGTTGGACAAAAAGGTGGTCAGGGATCAGAATCGATTCCATGAACTGGTGAACAAAATCATGGACCCCTTTCATCACCTTCATGCTCAAGGGGGCGAAAAGATCGAGGCGGAGGATCGAAGAAGCACTGAAGAGCAGGAGCGCCACCACAACAGCCAGCATGCCGGACAATGACACCCTGAAAGCGGCGGGCAGCCGTTTTTCGAGGATTCGGGCAGCATAGGCCAGGACTCCGGCAGCCAGTACGAGAAGTATAACGGCCAGTGTCGTGCCGTCACCTCCCCGGACTTTGCAGGTGCTCACAGCGCCTGCCGCACTACCGGCCAGACCCGCGGCAATGCCGGCGCAGAGTGACGTGTTGACGAAGCGTTTTTCCCGGAAAGCCGTTCCCCCCCGGCCGGTGCTGCGGTAGACCGCCGCGACGGCAACGCCCCAAAGGAGGAGGAAGCCCCCCCCTAGAGCCGATTTGATGATCTCGAAGAGGACGCTCCCCGAATGGAAAAGCAGGAACGTCCCGACGGCCCCAAGAATAAATCCTGCGTTCCCCACCACGACAACGATCAGCCGTTGCCCGGAAAACCCTCTCAGCAGGACGAGCACGATGGCTGTCCAGGAAAGCAGATGGGGAATGAGTTTCATAGCACCCATCAGGAGCTCATCCGTTCTTCACGCACCAGTACCCCATCGTCAAGGTAGATGGTCCGGTCCCCCCAGGCAGCCACCTCCTGGTTATGGGTCACCAAGATGACCGTAAACTGCTCCTCGGCCCGGAGTTCCTTGAGGAGTTCCATGACCATGATCGTGCTCTTGTGGTCGAGGTTTCCGGTCGGCTCGTCCCCCAGCAGCAGTTTCGGGCTG
>DATBXI010000108.1:0-3237 GCA_036514355.1 Desulfuromonadaceae bacterium | reverse complement strand
CATGGCACGGGCGGAAGGGTTCAGCCCCTATGCCGTCAGCTTCGCTTACGGCCAGCGGCACAGCCATGAGTTGCAGGTGGCCAAGGCCAATGCCCGGCAGTTGGGCGCTCAGGAACACCTGGTGGTGGAGTTCGACCTGCGGTTGATGGGGGGGAGCGCCTTGACCTCCGACATCGACGTTCCCAAGGCAGGGGTGGGCGATGACATTCCGGTCACCTATGTGCCGGCCCGCAACACGATCTTCCTCTCCTTTGCCCTGGGGTGGGCCGAGGTGCTGGGGGCCTTTGACATCTACATCGGCGTCAATGCCCTGGACTATTCCGGGTATCCCGACTGCCGCCCCGAGTATGTCGCGGCCTACGAGGCCATGGCCAACCTGGCCACCAAGGCCGGGGTCGAGGGCACGGGGCGTTTCCGCATCCATACCCCGCTGATCGACCTGAGCAAGGCCGACATCATCCGGCGCGGCATGGCCCTGGGCGTGGACTACGGTCTCACCCATTCCTGCTACGACCCGTCACCGGACGGGCTCTCCTGCGGCCGCTGCGACTCCTGCCGCCTGCGGCTGAAGGGGTTCAGCGAGGCGGGACTGACGGACCCGCTTCCCTACCAGCAGCTGTAACCGCTCTGCTCTGCCTGCAACGAAAAAGGCGCGTCCCCCATCGGACGCGCCTTTCTCCATTTTCATCCCCCATCCCTTATCCTATAAACGGCAGTTTTACCGCAGAGGACGCAGAGGAAACCCTCCGAGTTGGTGGGTTATACCAATATATGCAACAACCAAGCTGGAGAAGGGTTTTTTCTAACCATTTGTTTTTCCTCTGCGATCCTCCGCGTCCTCTGCGGTAAATGCTTTGTTAAGTTCATCTCAAAACGGTCATTCCCCGGTTCCGTCGCCGCCGGGGATCTCGTCCCGCTGATAGCGCATCTGTTCCTCCATGACCAGGCCGGTCAACTCCTGCTGGAGCTGGATGAAAGGGAGCGCCGCCGGGTCGCGGGGATGGGGAAGGTCTATCCTGACGATCCGCTTGACGGTGCCGGGACGGTAGGTCATGACCACCACCCGGTCGGCCAGGAATACCGACTCCTGGATACTGTGGGTCACGAAGACGATGGTCTTCCTGAACTCCATCCAGAGACGGAGCAGTTCGTCCTGGAGCGTGCGGCGGGTCAGGGCATCCAGGGCGCCGAAGGGCTCGTCCATGAGCAGCATCGGCGAATCCAGGGCCAGGGCGCGGGCGATGGCCACCCGCTGCCGCATCCCCCCGGAAAGATCCTTGGGGAAACGGTCCCGGAAGTCGGCCAGTTGCAGTTGCCGCAATAGTGCGCCGACCCGGTCCCGGACCTCGTTGTGGGGCAGCTTCTTGATCTTGAGGCCAAAGGCCACGTTCTCCGCCACCGTCATCCAGGGGAACAGGGCGTACTCCTGGAAGACCATGGCGCGCTCCGGCCCCGGGGCGGTGACCTGGATGCCGTCCACGAGAATGGTGCCGCTGGTGGGGGGAGAAAAGCCGGCAATGGCGTTGAGCAGGGTGGATTTTCCGCACCCCGATGGCCCCAGGATGCAGATGAACTCACCCCGTTCGATCTCCAGATCGATATCCGCCAGGGCAATGATCTCCCGGCCATCGGTCCGGAATACCTTCCGTACCCCCTGGATGCGTACCTGGGAGGACTCTGCCCGGCCCATGGCGGCGGCTGTGGTGGCGTCATGCATGGCTCAGTTCCCCTCCAGTCCGCGGTGCCAGCGGAGCAGATAGCTGTTGAGCCTGCTCATGCCGGTATCGATGGCCAGTCCCAGGAGGCCGATGGTAAACATGCCGGCAATGATCTTGTCCGACCAGAAAAACTCCCGGGCCTCCAGGATGCGGAAGCCGAGACCGTTATTGACCGCGATCATCTCCGCCACGATCACGCAGATGAAGGCCACGCCGATCCCCACCCTGATGCCGGTCAGGATATGGGGCATGGCGGCCGGCAGGATGACCCGCAGGAACAGGGTTCCCGGCCGTGCCCCCAGGTTCAGGGCGGCGCGGATATGGATGGCATCGACGCTTCTCACCCCGGCAATGGTGTTCATCAGCACCGGGAAAAAGGCGCCCAGGCTGATCAGGAAGAACGCGGGCGGGTTGCCCAGGCCGAACCAGAGGATAGCCAGGGGGATGTAGGCGATGGGGGGGATGGGGCGCAGGACCTGGATCAGGGGGTTGAAGTAGCGGTAAATGCCGGCGAAATTGCCCATGAGGAGGCCGAGGGGAAGCGCCAGCCCGGCGCCGATGGCAAACCCCACCACCACCCGGAAGATGGTGGCAACCGCGTCGTGGGGCAGCTCACCGGAAAAGAGCCAGACAACATAGCTCATATCCCCGCCCTGGTACGGCTCCAGGGGGGAGGCGTAGGCGAGCCATTTCAGCAGCACCCGTGACGGCGCCGGCAGCACCTGGGGGGTGAAAAAACCGTAACGGGACAAAAGCTCCCAGGCTCCTAGCAGGGCCACCGGCACCACGGTGGCAGAGGCAAGTTGTTTCAGGATCGGCACTATCCGGCGCATGGACACGGTACCCCCTACTTCGCTTTCAGGGCCTTCTTTGCCTTCTCCAGCAGGTCGAGCCGCACATACTCTTTGGCCATGGGTGGTTTGGTCATCTTGCCGATGCCGTATTTGGCCATCATGTCGGTGGAGACCTGCACCTGCTGCAAGGTCACGTCATAGGTGAAGGGGGAGTTGTCGATGGCCTGGTAGTAGTCCTCGCTGCTGAGCTGGCTCTTGAACATCTTTTCCCGTACGTATTTTTCGGCGATCTTCGGGTTTTCGATAAAATATTTGGTCGCCTCCACAAAGCATTTCATGAAGCGTTCGGCCACGTCCTTCCTGGTCTTGTACAGGGATTCGGTCATCACCAGGGTCCGGATCGGCTCGCCTAGGGGGGTGTCGTAGGGCTTGATGATCTCCACCCCGAACCCCTTGCTGATGGCCTGGGACGACTGGGGTTCGGACTGGCTGATGGCGTCCAGATTGCGGGACTGGAGGGCCTGGTTCAGGTCGGCATAGGCCATGTAGACCAGTTGGACATCCTTGCCCGGCTTGTCGGAAAAGGTGAGGTTGTGTTTTCCCAACTCGGCCAGCAGCACCAGCTCCTGGGCCCCGCCCCGGGCTACCCCCACCTTTTTCCCCTTCAGGTCGGCAATGGAGCGCCACTTCATGTCCGAGCGCCCCACGATGCGCGCCCCTCCCTT
>DATBXI010000107.1:0-2190 GCA_036514355.1 Desulfuromonadaceae bacterium | reverse complement strand
CGGGGTTTTCTGGGGAGGATGCTCTTCTCCGGCGACGAGGCCACGAAGAAGTGCTCCGTCCTCTCCGGCGGCGAGAAGGTGCGCTGCATGCTGGCCCGGATGATGCTCTCCGGCGCCAATGTCCTGCTCCTGGACGAGCCGACCAACCACCTGGACCTGGAGTCGATCACCGCCCTGAACGACGGCCTCATCGCCTACCCGGAGGTGATCCTGTTCGCCTCCCACGACCACGAGTTCGTCTCCACCATCGCCAACCGGATCATCGAGATCACCCCCGGCGGCGTGATCGATCGCGTGATGCAGTTCGACGAGTACCTGGAGAGCGAGGATGTCAATGCCGAGCGGGACGCGCTGTACCACGGCCATGCGGAACTGACGCTGTAGTGTTTCGTGCGGTTAGTCATGGGAACCAGCCGCACGGAACACTAGGGCCGCTTGACACGGCTGCGCTCCTGCCGTAGGCTTGAGAAAATTTAACCAGAACGGAATAGGGCCATGATCGACAACGACGACCTGGAAACAACACACAAGGAAGAAGAGACCGAAGGGGAAAGCTTTGCCGAACTGTTCGAACAGAGCCAGAAACAGCGGACCGGACGCCTGGAGCCTGGGCAGAAGGTGACCGGCCGGGTGTTGAAGGTTGGCCCTGAATGGATCTTCATCGACACCGGCCAGAAGGGGGAAGGGATCGTCGATGCCAAGGAATTCCTCGACCTGGACGGCAACGTCACGGTCAAGGAAGGGGATACCGTTGCCGCCTATTTCCTCTCGTCGAGCCGCGGCGAGATGCGCTTCACCACCAGGGTGGGCGGCGGTGCCGCATCGGGCAACGCCCAGCTGGAGGAGGCTTGGCAGGCAGGGGTGCCGGTTGAGGGTGTGGTGGAGAAGGAGATCAAGGGGGGGTACGAGATCAAGCTGGCCGGCTCGGTCCGCGCCTTCTGCCCCTTTTCCCAGATAGCGCTTCGCCGCGTGGACAACCCGGAGGCGCTGATCGGCACCCGCCTGGCGTTCCGCATCACCGACTACACGGAAAAGGGGCGCAACATAGTCGTCTCCCGCAGGGTGCACCTGGAAGAGGAATAGCGCCGGCTCAGGGAAGAGGCCCAGGCCGCCATAACAGAAGGGCAGATGGTGAGCGGCACGGTCACTTCGCTGCAGTCATTCGGCGCCTTCGTGGACATCGGCGGCCTGGAGGGACTGATCCCCATCTCCGAGATCAGCTGGACCCGGGTCAAGGAGGTGAGCGAGGTATTGGCGGTTGGCCAGCAGGTCAAGGTGGTGATCAAGGTCATCGACCGGGAGAAGGAGCGCATCTCCCTGAGCCTCAAAGACACGCTCGCCGACCCCTGGGACCAGGTGGCGCAGCTGTACCCGGAAGGTACGTTCCACAGTGGCACGGTGGCACGCCTGGCACCATTCGGCGCCTTTGTCACGCTGGGGAGCGGGCTGGACGGCCTGATCCACATCTCCAAGCTGGGCAGCGGCAAGCGGATCAGCCATCCCCGCGAGGTGCTCAAGGAAGGTGACACCGTGGAGGTCAAGGTGGAGGGCGTTGACCGCGCCAACCGCCGCATCTCCCTGGCCCTGGCCGGTGCGGCCCGTGCCGCGGAGGAGGAAGAGGCCACCCTGGCCGAGTTTCGCCGCAGCTCCAGCGAAGCACCCAAGGGAATGGGGACCCTGGGAGACCTGCTGGCAAAGGCACGGAATAAAAAATAGCCGGAGGGGACTCTTCTGTATGTTCGCGGATCTGAAGCCTGAGGAAAAGGAACTGGTCGGCATGTGGCTCGACCTGGGGATGAAGGTGACCGGCGATGCGGTGTGCGACCGGGTCATCTGGCTCACCTCCACACGCCTGGAAAAACTGGCGGAAAACGCAACCGAGCTGGCGGAACTCTACCGTGACCCCCGGGACGGCCGCCTCTGGGAACGGCTGCTCCCCTTTCCCGGCGGTCCCCCCACCCTGCGCCTCATCACCCCGACGGATGCCGAACGGAAGTTCAGCATCTGAACATAACGGCACATACCACACGAAAGCCCGCTCATGCGGGCTTTCGTGTGTCCGGCATATGATTTTCACTCACAATTTACAACAGGAACTGCTTGGCCACCAGCTGCATGCCGCCGGTCTCCTTTTCCACGGCAGCCTTTCGCTCCTGGAGCGCCAGCATGGCATGCAGGTGCTTGCGGGCA